>JALUUO010000039.1 GCA_027021335.1 Nitrospirota bacterium | reverse complement strand
AGCGCTGCTTACTTCAAAACCTGTCACTTTATCAACATCAAACTTTTTTCCACCTGAATCAGGTGTGTTTATGTATGAGTTATTATCATCGTCATTGCTCCACCTGAAGGCTGCGATACTGATGGTAGCCTTGGTTTCTCGTTTAAAATCCCCCTGATAAAACTTAAGATTTCCAAAAGGATGATAGTCCAGCCGGCCGCCAACTATCCAGCCTTGGTTGAAATCATCATTCATGTTAACCGGTGTGTCAAAATCAAGTTTACCGGCGTCGGGATCGATAGAGGCAGAAGCTGCTGAAAAACCGTATGTCAACTTCTTATCAGAGTTATGCCCTGTAAGATGAATACCAGTGCTACGATCAGGCGTACCAAAATTATGATCGCCCACAAAACTGCGCTCCACCAGTTGCTGTTTTTTGGAGGAAGTCAGAAACTCTCTTGAGAAAGGAATTTTCTTGTTGCCGATATATACCTTTATGTTTTTAAACCCTGAGTACTGCATGTAGGCATCTTTTATCGCAATCTCGTTTTTGCCCTCGGCTTTTCCCATATCCCACTGAAATTTACCCTTCCAATTCTTGTACAGGCTGCCCTCTATGTAAGGACGGAAGCGGCGAAAAAATATTTTGTCAGTAGACTCACCAGGATCAGGCTCTTTATAATGGTACTGCAGCTGAATTCTACCACCCAGTTTAACTCGCTTGTCGGCATTTTCGTAAACGGTTACCCCGGCGGCTTCTACAAGTGCTGAAACAACAGTTGTGAAGACAGAGGCAACTATTAGAATGAAAAAAACCTTCTTAACTCTTTTTGCTACTTTTACTTTGATCATTTTTTCTCCTTGTTAATTGTTTTTATTACAACTTTTTTTAGATCTCTAAACAGAACAGGTAATACCGTTCTAAGCCACCTCCTTATCTAACTTTTCTTAACTTACATGTAAAGCATATTCCCGTCATGTTATGAAATTATTAGGAGATTGTTTTTTTTTGATTATTTTATTTGGTACAGCTTTGGCCCGGGAAAGGTGGTTGGAAAAAAGTAGAGATTAATTACGGAGACGACAAATTCAAATCAAAGAAATAATTATCGAAGTCTCATCCCAAAAAGTTTTTTATTAAAATTTAAAAACACGGGCAGAGATAAAAAGTATGGCGATATTTTTTAGAAAACAGAGACTCTTTACATAAAAAAATCAGGGTTTGTCACAAAACTACTTTGCACCTTTCTTTTTCTCATGTAATTCAATCATATAAAACATTGCTCCTGCCATTACAAAGAGAAAAAGTATAACTACCCAGTGATTTACGTTTAACCACTTATGCAGTGTTATTCTTTCCATGGAGGATGACATGTAGAAATCTTTTATTAATGGAAATACAAGCGCAAAAAGGAGTGACCCTGCACCAATACCCAACATAGTAGCCAACGCGTCAAGCCTCCCTCCTGCAAAACCGGCTACAACTGTACCCGGGCAATAGCCACTTATAACGAAACCCACTCCAAACAATGCTCCGCCAACTAGCTGGGGCCAGAAAAAGGTCGGAACAATCCAGATTCTTTTGATATCCAGTAACCCCAAGTCAGACAACAGGTAAAGTCCGAATGCAGCTACCAGGATTGCTGAAAACATTACTTTCAGAACTGTAAAGTCCCTCAGGTAAAAAACTCCTGACAACTTATGAGGGTTGCCAAGCCCGCCCCTTTCAAGGGAGACTCCAAAGAAAATACCCAGTATTACCGCCAAAAAAAGACCCATACTCTGACTTACCATCAAGGGAGCTGTCATGACCAAAACCTCCTGAAAATTGCAGCGAAAATAAAACCGGCTGTAAACATTGCAATTACAAATATCCACCCTGATATTGCTAGTTGCGCACCACCGGAGAGCGCTACTCCGCTTGTACATCCTCTGGCCAACCTGCTGGCAAAACCTATAATAATTCCACCCGCAAATGCAAATATAAGTCGTTTATTTTTACTCATACTTGAGGCCTTATCAATTTTGACCTTGAAATTACCGCTTAAATATGAGCCAAGGAAAGCTCCTATAAGAAGCCCTATGACCTCGAATAATATCCAGTTTTTTAGAGGTGATTCGACATTCAGGTATCTTGAAAAATACTCCAGGCTGTTTGCAAATTCAGGGCTGATTTTGTCAATACCTACTCCTGTAAGCAATGAAAATGCACTTGAGGCTCCTAACCCCCACCCTGCAATATAGAAAGTCGCAAGAAGGGTCAGACCAAGCCCAATACCGGCGATATAGGGTGACCAGTAATTATTTTTATGCACCACTTACCTCCATATATTTATAATTCTTAAATATCCAGCCAGGGCTGTACGTGTCAGCTTTGCTGAGCTGGTATAAGTTTCATTCCCAAAGATCAGACATACCCTTAGTTACACTATAACATCTTATCCTCTCTTTAGGTTGGTTGTGCCAGCCCAAAATTGACCACCCTGAGCAATGCACCTCTTGGTATTATGGTTTTCTATAAAAACCATAACCTAAGGAGGAGAGGAGTTTCTCACATCGGATTTACAATCGGTTGGTTACCGAACATGGCTATACCGGAGGAGAGTCCACTATTCGCCAGTATGTTAGAAGCGCCAAGGCCACCCTTGGCATAGAGAGTCCTGGTGCTTTTATTCCCTGTGATCCTGAAGCCGGATTCGAGGCTGAGGTTGACTGGGGTACGGCTACCGCAATTATTGCCGGTAACAGGATACAACTGAAGTTTTTCTGTATACGCTCCAAGTTCCCCGGTCGGGGTTTGCGGAGTTACACGCGGCGCAAGCGCCTGCGCTGCGCGTCAGAGCTCATAAGCACCTCCTATTCACACTGCCTTCAGACCTTTCCCCGAAATACTCTTCGGGTTCTCGTTCTCGGCTGACTTCTGCCATGTTAACGCGCACCTTCGCAGGCTCTGTTCCACCGCTTACGTTAGAAAGCTTAGGCTGGCAGATCTCCCCGGGTAAGAACATGATCCTTCCCTGCACAACTACCTCATT
>JALUUO010000038.1 GCA_027021335.1 Nitrospirota bacterium | reverse complement strand
CCATGCCCCGGAAAATCGCAAGCTGCTCAGGATCTCTCAGCTTCAGTTTAATGTACGGTCCCGAAGCCCTGGTTTCGCCGAAGTCCATCAACTGAACCTCGTCATGAAAAATTACATCGTATTCCATTAATCCCCCTTGTGAAAGTAAGGTTTTCTTATCATTCCCCTGTTCATCATTCTGCGCTCTAACTGAATCAGCGCACGCTTCAGCAACCCCTTGTAGGCTTTTTCAGTCATCCGCTTGTCACTGTCCTGCATGTACTTTTCCTGCTTGACATAAACCTGCCTCGCCTTCTCTTTGTACGTTCCTGATACCGGCCAGGAAAACTCCACGTGAATAACTAACTGCTGCAACTTGGTCAGCGCATTGATCATTCTCTGGATCTTCATTACTTCATCGCTGATCGGCACACCTGGATTCGTCGACCGGATAAAAGCCGGGTTAATTTTGTTTGGACTGCTCTTTGCCATGATCTTCCCTTTGCCAAAGCAGTACTTGCAATTCACTATCTGCTTGTTTTTCTCGTAATTTACTGATTTTACCTTCCCAACGCCGCCGCAACGGATACACTTTGTTGTTGGCAGGCCGTCCATCGCTTTTGCCAGGAACGACTTCTGCCTAGGGAAATAGCCACCACGGTTATTAATAACCCACTCGCCCCAGCGTTCTAACTTCTTGTAAACTTCTATCTTTTGAAAAGCGTTTCGCATTTTAGGTATACACAAACATTGAAGCCCCGAAAGAAAATATAAAGAAAAGAATAAATAGCATTCCCCTGGTTTCAACATCTGCCATTTCAAACCAATTCCAATCCAGGAATGTAAAAGCCGCGCCCAGATAAACAACGAATGCTATAAAAGTCCAAACAAACAACAAAACAAAAATTTGCTTAATCATCAGAAGATTCAACCCCGTATTCGTAAGCTTCCATGACTACATCAGATACCCGAAGGACTATATCCCTGAAGCCTTCTATGTCATCGATATCGGCGAGAAGATCACTGATATGCTCCCGGATATGGTCCAACATATCCTCATAATCCATGTCTTTATCTAGCTCTAACACGTTTATACCCTCCCCTGTGCAACAAATATTCGGTCAACAAAAATTCCCGCACCATTTTCTGGTAATGTTCAGGCACCTTTTTAAGCAGTTCTTTCCACTCGGAAACCGGCCTCTCCTTTATCTCGTAGAAATAATGACGCGGGAACTTTTCTTTCAATGCTTTGTTTCCTCGCTCACTTTGTCCTTACCTACCAAAACATCGATTGCCCAGTCAAAAGAAACGGTAACCGTTAAAAGGTTTTTTATTTCAGACCTGAAAACAATGACTTTCCCAAAAAAAAGCACCTCTCTGTCATCAGGTTCTCCTGTTGCTTCTCTTTTTGCTTTATCAAAAAGATTTTTACCAAGAATCACAACAATAGGCGGTTTTGGAACATTGTTAGCACTCGATAACGCACCCAGCATTTGATTAGCAGATCTTATCAATTTATTTACTACTTTTAGGTCTGGTTCTTCATCAAAAATCATTAATGTACCCCTTTTATGATATATCCTAAATTTTAAAGTTACCAGACTTCCACTGCCTGGACTTTTGAATGTTGTTTAAATCGTCTATTTTCTCTTGTGTTCTCTTAAGCTGTTTTTGCGCCTCCTTTTTTGAAACAAAATTGATTCCAAAAACATCTTGCCCGCATTTGTTTTCCACGCGGTATTCCCATCCCTTTAATTTTCTGTTGTATTTGACTTTCATGCCTCGGAAACCTCGCTAAAAACACGCGAAACATAATCTAACATCTCCTTTTGTGAAGTATATTCCAGTACATGGACATCCACCTTTCCAAGCTTGGTAACCTCCCCTTTCATCTGAAAAGAAAAGTCAATCTGATTATCATTCTTGAATACCTTGGCCTTCTCCATTGCATCTTGAAGCGCCTTCATGTAATTATCAATGTCATACTTCCTTTTTGTCGGCGCATAGAACACGTACACAGCATAAAGCTTTCCATCAAGCAAGTATTCCCTGGTTTCCTTAATCTCTTGCCTGTACAACTGTACACCGATATCTACTGAACTATGATAACTCCTGCCGTCTGATGAAATCATTGGCCCCATCCTTGGGACGCAACGGTAATACCTGTTTAATGATACTGGCCACGGTAATGTTAGTTTTACCTCTCTGATCATTTTGCCACCCTTGTTACCTTCCCGCTCTTTCGTTTAAACACATTAAGAAGCTTTTTCGTCCCCGCCCTCTCCAGGGTATCAATACTAGGTTTCTTTATTACCTGCTTCATCTTTCTTGGCCACACGCCAAACCTATCCCTGTACATGTGTGCTACCCAGCCAAATTTGTAGTTTTGCTCTGCTGCAATCCATAACAACTCTGAATAGTAATCTTGCTTTTGCTGGTAGTTCCCTGATTTTTTCTTCTTCTTGATCTCCACAAGCCTTGCGTTTTTCTCGAATACTTTTACCTGTGGCGTAATAATGCATCCGCAATTTGAACATACCGAAGCTCTAACGGTGTTGTATTTCTTGCATTTAGGACACGGCTTCGGCAAAGGTTTTTCCGCTTTATTTTTCTTTTTGGAACCCCTTTCACATGTATCCAAGACATCCGGCGTCGGCTCAGTGTGAAACCCAAGTCTGTCAATGTTTCCTGCATGATCGAGAATTAACGCTTGTTCTTTACCTGGGTATGGCCTTAAAATTCTTCCAATCATTTGCATGTGCAGCGCCAGGCTCTTTGTCGATCTTGCCAGGATACCTACCTCGGCTATAGGCGCATCAAACCCTTTAGTCAGCTTGGATACAGACGAAAGAATAGGAAACTCGCCTCGCCTGAATTGCTCGATCACTCTTTTGCTTTCATCACTCTTGGTGTAAGCATCCACGTGCCTTGCATCGATTCCAGCCATGCGAAACTCTTCCACAATATACTTAGAATGCTCAATATCGAAAGCAAAACACAATGTCTGCTTTCCTTGTGCTTTTTCAAGCCAGGTATCAACGATTGACCCCACAAGCCATTTCTTTCTTGCCCGCTTGCTTCCTTCTCCTACAGCATAGTCTCCACCCCTTGTTGGACAATTAGCCATGTCAGGCTTGGATGGGCCAAAGGCAATAGCGTCAACTAGATGGCCCTGGTTTATCAGTTGATTGATTGTTACCGGCTTTACCAGTGACTGGAAAATATTACCCAAGCCGGTTGTGAATGGCGTTGCGGACAAACCGATAAAAGGTACATTACTGTAACGTCCCAACATTAGATCAGCCAGTTTCTTATAGACTGTATGGCAGTTTCCGGTAATCATCGCATTGTTTCCCTGCTTCACAATAATGTTTCCGAAGGGAACCTCAACACAATAGACATGTCCATCAAAGTGAGATGTTGTTTTTTTCCATTTTCCAAGAGTCTTTCTGTTCTTCTTGTAGACTTTTACCCGGTAAATTCCCCTTTTTATAGTGACATCAGGAAGCATCCCGGAAAAAATTGCCATGTCCCTGACAAATTCAGCAACCGCTTTACTGGATACATCCATAGTGTAAGCATCCTTTTCTTCCCGGCCATGAAAAGAAAACATGGCTTCGATCATCCACTTTGCCTTGGTTCCACTGAGTTTCTCATAGTCAAACAAGGCAATGATTTCCTTCCGTTTCTTTTCGTCCACGCTGTAGTGTTTGAAAAGATCATTCAGAAGAAGCTTCTCCTTGAACGAAAGCATACTTAGCGGACCGTCCAGGTGGCCACCGAAAGCACCCATCATACGCTGGTGCATTCTTACGTCCTTTGCCTCCTTATGGTAATATCTGCCGTTCTGCCAGTACAGAAACCTGTGATTGGGTGTCATGGTAATTTCCCTGTGACCACCTTTGAAGGTTATCATCTCTCCATGATGCTCTTTTTTGATTAACCGTGTCGGTTTTACAAACTCAATCTTTTCGGTGTGTTGATTGAATTGCGCTACAAGATCCTGACTGCTAAGCCTGTCGAAACGCACAAAACCACGATTAGTCATGATCTCGGTATCGCCCTTGAAACATTCGTCATCGATACCGACATCAAAATCCATAAACTTTCTTCTGAAAAATGTCTGTATGGAGGCAATCTGGATAGGCGCATCAGGATTCCATAACGGATTATCTCCCTGAATAACACCAAACGGAAAATGAAGATTTTTGGTAAATTTTTCTATTGTTTGATCGACAAGCGTAATTTGATCCACAAAGAAAGTGACTTTTTTGCCCCGCGAAGCGGCGATATTGGCAATTGCGGCTGCAATGATTGTTTTTCCGGAACCGGTGGCAAGCTCAAGAATTGTTCTTTTGATGCCTCTCTTTAACTCCCTGAAAGTCATCTGAACTGCTTTTACTTGGTAACCCCTTAAACCCTTTAGGTATTTCATGTAATCCAATTTCAGGCTCTCCTTTTCGTTTCGTAAATCGTTTTAAAACTTGATATCTTTTTTTCTTCGCACCCAGGACAGAGAAAATCATACTTCAAAAGCAATGCTTCAAAATGTGTAATGATCCACCCACATGAACACTCATGTCCGATAGGTTTTTTATCGAAACGAATTACTTTTCCCATAGGTTCCTCCTGCTGGATAGCGTCTCCAAACGTTACGAACAACATAGAGTGCCTCTCTATGCGGCAGCGGTGGATTGCAGCAATCAGCAAACAATAACGCTTGCCTTTCTGCTTCCGCTAAGTCGATATTACACGATCTCATCCTACATGTAAACTTAAAAAGTTTTATATTGCGCTCTCCCTCACACGCGCCATAAACAACTTTGTCCCACTTTATTTCTGTCGGTATTGTCTTTTCTTTTTTCGGTATTTCCGGCTTCCAGATTCTCCTGGCACGCGAATAGGGAATCACTGAATCAGAAGAATAAATAATCTTTGACATGAACGCGCCTTTTTTGACGTTAAATGTCCCTGGAAGCCGCATACATTTGTTCACGTAAGCAGAAGAAGTGTCACCTGAAAATTTTTTGGCAAGTGTCGATTGGATGCCTGGGAAAATTGCTTTCGGGCAAAAATCAGTTTTCCAATAAACATGATAGCGGCCGGGTGAGGATTCGATGATATAGGTTGGATCTGTCTTGGCTACTTTTGCATATCCCTTGACCTTACTTAGCGGTGCGCCGTCCAAGTCGAGAAAAAATCCCCTAACTCCTGTAATGTTTTCCATCTTACGACCGGCTCCATCGCAATCGTTTACCGCAATGCTGACATTACACCCCTTGCTGTTGAACCGTTCTATCTTTGGCCAAAGATTGTCCAGGTCACCGGAGAACCAAGCTCCATTCCATTCCGCCTCTATCGCCTTTCTGATCGCCTCTTTCGATTCCGGGAACACCTGTACGGTTATTTGTGTTTTTTCAAACCAGCCTGATACAAAATTGTAAGCATCTCTTATGTTTAAATTCATGTTTACCCCTAAACTTGTGAAAATGGACCTTTTTTAGCAAAACCTCCAAAATCTCCCCAAAAGTACAAGTTTTCCTTTTTGTTTATTTTTTGTTCAAAATTCCGTTATTTTTGTTATTTTTCAATCGTTTACGTGATTTTCTTAATCCTTTTTCTATATAAAAAAAATTGCCCTGTTTTTGTAATTTTGGCCAATTTTTTTTCCTTAAAAATCAAGGACTTAGCTTCAATTTTTTTCTTACGGGCACGCCGGGGGATTTTCCCTCGACCCAACATCGCTGTTCGGATCGCCGTATCTCGTGGATACGTGGATTTTTAGCAGTTTGCCTCATTGTGGCAAATTAGGCCGATGTGGGCCGTGCCAAAAAACCAAGGTACTAATTCTTCCGCAAAATGCCGATCTGCTGCCCAATGGGCAATGGATCACCATCATGACACAACGCACTAGAGTGGTCCTCTTACGCCTCCTGACACCCTTCCTGGGTAGATGCCAATCATCACCATTGACATGCAGGTACTGAAGCGAGGGTTCTATTCCATGTGCGCACGACCTCCCGAAAACGGGCGTCGAGTGGACCTGGTTGCCAGAGTCCCCCGTGCAGAGCCAGGATTTACGTTTTGCAATGCTTCTCCCGACCGTGAGCCGGGTCCCAGCGGTGAGACTGGGTACAGGACCGCTACTCCTGCATGATCGATCTATCTGCCCCGACAGGCCATGGCCTTGTTGATACCTGCCGAAGCCCCTGTGTTGAGGGTTCTTCAATTGCCCGAAGCGTGCCGATCGCCGCTTGCTGAAGCGGATGTTGTTGTCGTACAGCATCCAAAACGAAAGCGCAAAACGATCCCCCAAAACTACGATGGACGCCGATTTTTTTCAACGCCGAATTTCTTGTGGGTTTTTCTTGTTCAGATGTTCGGGATTACCGAAAAACTTGTCAGAGCCATTCTCAGGCCGTCTGAGCTGCTTTCTCTGTTTTTGGGTACACAGGTATACCAACAGGCAAAATCTCTTCTGTCTGGCTACGTCATTTTGCGGTGTTTGCTTTTCCGGCCCAGGCTGAACTACACTCTGACCATTCTCAGCAAAAAGAGTCTCATCCGCCTTTCGCGGTTTGAGTAGAAACCCTGCCTCCACCCCAGGGGCAGGGTTTCGATACTCGAAAAAGTTGTTGACTATTCATTTTCAATGAGGTAATATTAAAAACGCTGGTAATTACCCCACCAGCACAGCCATTCCTTGTGTGCGGGATTGGCTACATGCCTGGACTGCTGGCTGCATATTGTTGCTCATTCGGTATGCAGTCAGCACCAGATTTTAGTCTCATGGTAGATTAGCCGCAGGGCTTGCGGTGTTAGCCTTTGGAGAGAATGTAAGTCTTGTTTCAGATACGTCTGACATAAGCTGTTCTCGATGAATTAGGAATCCTCTTTTTTAAAGGGAGGAATAAGTCAAGGGTTGTGCTAGGCGGAAACTCCCACATCCGCCATTATGGACCTTGGTTTCTTTCGCCATTTTCTCAACCGAGGTCCATTTTTTTAGGAAAACGTCTAGGAGGCGTGATGGAACAAGACAATTCAGACCTGTTCAGGCAAAGAGTTACCGATACTCTTGCCGACAAGATATTCAACACTCCGGCATCCTCAAAGATTCTCAAAAGGCTTAGAGAATGCCACATGTATTCCACTCTTGGCAAAATTTCCCTATTTTTCTACCGGTCAATGATCAGTGGCGACGAAATCAACTGGTTCTTTGAAAAATGCAATTATGACCTTGGTTTGTTTGTTATCGTTACCCTTCACCTTTCACGTCAAAAAGATGGATCAAAGCTTTTTGATTCAATGCTTTACGGCAACCCTATTCTCTTTGACTACATCTTGGATGAATTAAAAAATGAATGATATTTTGAAATCGAAACTCACTATTCCCGTTGGCGGCCGGATTCGCGCTGGGATCAAAATCCTGAATCCACGAATCAAGGACAAGGAAGTTATTGATTTGTATAAAAAAGGTGTAAAAGCCAAGGCTTCCAATGGTGCTATTGCCGCTGAAATATACAAGCGGTTTGAAGTCAAGAATGCGCTGATTCCGAAAAACGTACCCTACTTTTCGGTTCACCCTTCAGATTTTGTGGTATCCAGCACAGCCGATCAGATCATGGAACTCTATGGATCTGATGGTCCCGCTGGATACCAATTGTACAAATTTCCTGTGGTTTTCCCTGTGGATGATATCAACTCCATCATGCCCCACAATTTAAGCTGTTTCGGCAAATCAGGGCTTCGCTACTGGTCTGATTACAGTGAAGATGGAACAAGGGTATGCCGACAGCGAAAAGCCGCTGAAAAAGGCGTGCGTGTCTTTGGTGGCCGTCCTGTTACTACCCGCCGGGTTTGTGATCCGGAAAAATGTGATGAGTACCAGAAGCGGGAATGCACCCTTCGTGGGCAGTTTATTTTTTACATGCCTGAAATCATCGGTTCTGCGGCTATTGCACTGTCTACCACGTCGTTTTATTCCCTGGATAAGGCCATGAACACCCTTAATCTGATTGCAGGGGCCAGGGATGGGGTCATCTCTGGCGTTGTCAATGGGAAACCGATCTTCTGGTTCACAAAGAAGCTTGAGAAGGTTTCCATGATCGATGTGAAGACCGGAGAGCCACGACAGGTTGATCAGTATCTTACTGTGCTGGAATCCTCAATCAATGTAGGGGAATTGTTTGTTCAAAGGGAAATGGGAGAAGCAAAAAACATGCTAATGCCTCCGGAGGAAGATTTTGATGGATAGGGATTTTGTTGGTTTACTTATTTTCTTTTTTTCTCTTGTTTTTCTTGTTTTTGTTTTTTATGCGTTAGAAAACAAAAAAACTTACAAAAACAATTTAATTTCAATAACTTGCGAACTTAAAAAAGACAATTTAGGAGTCAATAAACTGGCAAATTGCAGGAGGAAAAGTGATTAAAATAGCCCATATCGGTGATATTCACTATTGTGACAAATATTTGGAAGAAGTCCGCAGATGCATGGATTTTGCCGTGAAACGGATCATAAAGGAAAAATGTGATTTCTGCGTAATTCCAGGGGATCTTTATGACCGGACAACCACTGTTCACAGTCCGGCCCATGAAGCGCTTGTTGGAAATATCACCAGCATGGCAAAAAACGGCATTACCGTGGTTATTCTTCAGGGAACGAGAAGCCATGACATCCCTGGATCACTGAAGCATTTCCAGCATATTCCCGGTGTTAGGGTTATTGACAACATATGCGTAACGGTAATGACTGCGATATCCGGTAAAAAATTGTGCATCCTCAGTCTACCCCCGGTAAACAAGGCACAGCTTAATAAATTTGGAGGGGATGTAGATTCGATGGCTGGCGAGGTAGTGTTTAACCTGATGAGAGATATGAAAAAACCTGTCGAAGGTGTTCATGCGGTAGGGACTCCGGCAATTCTGATCGGTCACGGCACCGTTTCCCATTCAGAAAATGAGTATGGTGTTCCTATGGCCGGCAATGACTGGGAACTGACTGATGCAAGCATGTTCGCTTCCGGGGCTGATGCTGTCATGCTGAATCACATTCACAAGCATCAGTCTTTTTCCAAGGGTGATATCAAGGCGGCCTATGCAGGGTCTATCGGCCGTCTCCATTTTGGTGAAAAAGGGCCGAAAGGGTTTCTGATATGGCATGTCGACATCGGCAAGTCCTCTTTTGAGTTTGTTGAAACACCCGCAAGAAAATTAATGGATATCGAATTCGACGGTCCACCAGACCTGGAGAAGATTGAAAAAATTGCCAGGGAAAACCCTGATGTTCATATCCGACTGAATTACTCGGTTAATGAGGAAAACCTTGGCGAAGTGGACCGAATCAAGCTCAGGGAGATCCTCGGAGACAAGGCGCAGATCAATCAGACGATTATCCACAAGGAACGTGTCAGGGCACAGGGTATTTCTTCAAAAAAGACGATCAAGGATAAATTCCTGATGTGGTGTGAGGCAACCGGCACTGATCCGGAAACAGCAGATCTTGTTGATGACTTGATTGAGATTGAGGAGGAGGCGCTTCTTGAAAGAGTACGACTTTCATAGTTACCGAAGGTTTCGGTTCATCGATATGATCGTGGATTGCTATGGATTTATTACTATGAGATTAGTAAGGGATTATTTTGGAGTTTCTGATCGCTATGCATCGGAAATACTCCGGAAATACATGGAAGAGGAGCCTGGAAACATTGTTTATAACTTCCAGGAGAAGAGGTACCAAAAAACACCGTTTTTCAGGAGGGCATTCACTTGACACCACTTTACATTAAATTGAGAGGATTCAAAGGGATAAAATCAGGGTTGGGGAAGGATGAAATCGAGCTAGATCTTTCAAAGATCAGCGGGCAGCTTGTGGTGATCAAGGGCCGCAATGGCTGTGGGAAATCAACCCTGATTGACAATCTTCACCCGTACCGGCTCATGCCGTCGCGTGGGACTTCTGTTGGTTCGTTTTCGTACTACTCAGAAACAGAAGACAATGCACTGAAGGAACTGATCTGGTCTCATGATGGGGAAAAATATAAATCGGAAATCCATATCTCGAAAAGCCAGAAATGTTTTTTGTATATTGAAAAAAATGGAGACTGGGAAGTTTACCGCAACAATGACCTGGTGATTGACGGTAAAAGCACAGTATACGACAAATGTATTGAACACATTCTTGGATCTCCGGAAATGTATTTTACGGCCGCTTTTTCCTGCCAGGGGAAAAGGCTTATTTCAAATTACAAGAACAGTGAAATCAAGGCGCTGATGGCCGATCTTCTGGATGAAGAGGAGATTCTTTCGCTTGGTATGAAAGCCAAGTCTGTCTGGCGTGCTTACAGGACTACCGCTGACCAGTGCGCAAGCAAGATTGAAAAGATTCAGTCAAAGCTTGTTCCGTCGCATGAAAGTGAGAACCTGATCAGGCAGATAACAAGGGAGATTGGTGATTCCAAAGAAAGGCTAAAGATGCTTGATGAGTACAAAGAAAAGAAAATAGTTCAAATTGCCATTACCAAGGAAAAAGCAAAAGCTTCAGAAAAGGGCATTGTTGAAAAAGACAGAATGACAAAGCGTATCATAGATCTTGAGTCGATGATTGCTCGTGCAAAAGAAAGAGCCAAAAAGGACATTGAAAATCTGATGATTTTTGATCGTTCTGTGGTCTCTTTTCTTGAAAACACGCTAAGAACTGAACAAGAAAAGCTTACCCAGATAAACAGCAGGGTTGGAAGGAAATCTCATGTCCTGATGAAAATTTCCCAGATCGAGGACGCCAGGGAGAGCATAAAAAAACTGGAAGATGATCTTGCTGAAATGGAGAAGAATAAAAAAACATACATGAGCCTGAAAGAGGGCTTTAATGAGGCAAAGAAAAAAGCTGAACACTACAAAAACAAGGTTTCCAATGCGAAGGAAAGATATGCCCGCGCTGTAAAAACAGCAGGTCTTGTCAATGACGTTCCATGCACAAGGACTGCTTATGCAAAGCAGTGTCAGTTCCTGGCCGACGCAATCCAGGAAAAGGAAAACCTTGATCTTCATGAAAAGGTTATTCAGGAATATGAAGAGCACATGAACAAACATATCAGAGAAGCTAAATACCTTGCTGACAGCATGGCAAAAACAGGGTTTTCTGAATACACCTATGACGAATACCAAAGCAAGCTGACTTCGCTACGAAAAGAACTCGATGACCTGAATGAATATCGACAAGAAATCGAGCTGATCAAGGTTGCAGAAAGTGAAAGCAAGGTAACCAGAGAGAAGGTTAAAGACCTGTCATTGAAACTGGGATTTGAAAAAAAGAAACTGGAAGAAAAAATTGAAAAAGCCAATGTACAAAAAATGGAGATCGAGGAGTCACTTGAAAACAGCGTTCGTGAATACGAGACTGAAATCAAGTCAATCAAGGCAAAAATGGAGAGTATCAAAGAATCCAAAGATTACCTGGTTATCATTGCCGGGATGGAATCAGAGCTGACCACGCTAAAGAATTCTATCCAAAATGAAGAGGACTCAATTGAAGCAAAGAAAAAGAAAATTATTGATCTGGAATCCCAGATAAGATTAGCTAAGGAGCTTGAAGAAGAAGCTGCAAAGGAACAAGAAAGAATGGCTGAACTGAATGTTATCGCTGAAAAATGGTATTCAGTCGCCATGGCCTTCGGAAATAACGGAATCATAGCACTGCTTATCGATGACGCCGGGCCTTCAATTTCCAATATTGCCAACAGGATTCTTTCTGAGTGTTACGGTCCAAGGTTTTCCTTGTCTATCGAAACACAGAAAAAGATTTCATCAGGGCAAAAAAGAGAAACATTTGATGTTGTCGTTTTTGATGGAGACACCGGAGATAAAAAATCGATCTCAGACATGTCTGGAGGAGAAAGGATATGGATCTCTGAGGCGCTTACAAGAGCAATTGCGCTCTATAACAAAGAACAGACAGGTAAAAACTTCGGTACCCTGTTTACCGATGAAACCGATGGCGCATTGGATCAAGAAAGAAAAATGCGTTTCATGGAAATGAAAAGAAAGGTTTTGGAGATAGGAGGATATGAAAGGGAAATCTGCATTACACATACCCCGGAACTCTGGGCGCTTGCTGACCACGTTATTGACATGGAGAAACTGTAATGCTTTTAATCAAGCGATTTATTAATGAGAGATTTTTTCTCATTATCAATGATGAAAAAATATGTATTGAGCTGGTAGAAATAGAAAACGGAAAGCCAACACTGAATGTACACGCCGATGATTCGTGGTTTATAACAGAATCTAAGGATTTTTTACAAAACAAAGACAGGTTTGGAATCTACATGAAGAAGGATGACATAGAAATTGTTGTTGAAGCAGCAAGAGTATTGCAAAGAGCCGTCATTTTCATGATTGAGGCCCCAAAAAAGGTGGTTATTTTGAGGGAGGAATTGATGTGAGAAAGATCAGTGTCGCGGCCGTCAGGCAAAAAAACGGACTGTCGCAAAAAGAGCTTGCCGAAATGCTAGGTGTCTCCCAGGCTTCTATTTCAAGGATGGAAATAGCTGGGTATTTCAGCAAAAAATGTGTAGACAAGGTTTGTGAACTTTTTAATATTCCCAAGGATGAAGAAATCGTTGATGATTTGAAAGACATTTTAACAGCAATCAAAAGCAATGGCTATATAGTTAAATTTAACAAAGATCAAATCGATGACTTAATTGAAAAATACGAGAGGTTGTTATGAGAGGACTCAATAAAGTAATGCTGATTGGAACGCTTGGAAGAGACCCAGAAGTACATTATCGGGCTTCAGGAATTACGATTACAACTATTTCCATTGCAACATCGGAAAAGTGGAAAGACAAGGAAACTGGCGAGGACAAGGAAAAAACAGAATGGCATAACATCGTTTTTTTCAGAAGGCTTGCTGAAGTGGCTGGCGAATACCTGAAAAAAGGTTCAAAGATTTATGTGGAAGGGAAAATGAGAACGGAAAAATGGCAGGATAAGGAAGGGAATAACCGTTACACAACAAAGGTTTATGCAGATTCGATGCAAATGCTTGGTGATCCAAAAAACAAACAGGCGAAGGCACAGGAAAAAGTAAACCATGAAAACACTGACACAGGTATTGATTTAAGTGATGACATCCCGTTTTGACCAAGAGCAGTTTTCATGGAGAATCAGGCTCGCCCTGAGAAGGCTTGGCAAGACAAAACAGTTTCTGGCCAGGGAGATGGCTTCAAATTTTACCGGGCCATACAGGGCTGATCCTATGAATACTGGCGTTTATGCTTATTTTGATGATTCTGTCCCAGAAATGAACTCTTTGCTGCTGATGTCACAGGTATTGCGCTGTGCTCCAGACTTTTTGCTTGGTCTGACACCTGGGTACCACAGCGAAATAATCAAAAACGCACCAGAAGAAGTGGACCCAGGGTTGTTTTCAGAGAGGTTCAGGGAAATGCTTGTTCTGAGAAGGGTAAACTGTCATAGATTAGGAGAGATGACCGG
>JALUUO010000037.1 GCA_027021335.1 Nitrospirota bacterium | reverse complement strand
TTTAACATGAGGGGGGCATGTAACCACTCCTTTGACTATGCAACCCCTTGAAAAGAAGCGAAAAATCAGGCCCAGCGAGCGTGTTGGGCCCGGCGGCAGCATGTCCGTTTGGCTAAAAAGCCGGATTATTACATTCGCCGACCTACATCACTTAATTCATAATAATAGTTAGAGAGGGGAAAGATAAAGAAGCAGCGTATCGTTATAGTGAGTCAGATGACTCTTTTAAATATTTTAAACATAATTAAGTTTCCCCTAAATTGCGATCAAAAGCTTAGTTCTATCGGCCGCTTTGTAAAGTGGCAAGTCGGCAGCAGGCTTGTACGCGGCTCCATTGTCTATGAGTGGATCAATGGCTCCAAGTTTTTAGTCAAGACAGGGGAGACAGGATTAACAGGCAACATTTACACTGGCCTCCATGAGTTTCCAGACATGGGCTTTCTGCTTCATGTTTTGCGAAGCGGGGATCTTTTTGTTGATGTTGGTGCAAATGTAGGGGCATACACGATACTTGCATGTTCGGCTGTCGGGGCCAGAGGGATTGCTTTTGAACCAGTCCCAAACACTTATAAGCGAGTTGTCGAGAATATGCGGCTTAATTTTTTAGACGAGAAAGTCATCTGTGTAAACAAGGGTGTAGGTAGCAAAATAAGGAAGTATTGTGTTCATTAGCGACTGTGACACCACAAACCATGCGCTTGTCCCGGGCTAAAAATGCGAAAACGTAGTAGATGTTGAAGTTACCACCTTGGACTCTGTTCTAACTAACGAATGCCCAACGTTGATAAAGATTGATGTTGAAGGATATGAAGTGCCGGTGCTTGAAGGTGCTCAGGACACCTTGAAAAAAGAAACCCTGCATTCGGTTATATTGGAGTTAAACGGCAGTGGTAGCCGCTATGGATACGATGAATCACAAATTCTTGAAATGATGTTTGACCATGGTTTCAAAACCTACTCCTATAACCCGCTCAATCGAACACTTATCAATCTTGAAGGAAAGCAATCTCCATTCAGGAAATACTCTATTCATCAGAAACCAACCTTTCGTTGAGGAAAGACTGAAAGATGCGCCAAGGGTATTAATCCATGGCAGGAGCTTCTGATTTGCACAACTAATCTTCTTTCCGAACGTTTTTTTTTGATTATGTTAAAGTAACCGGAAAGGAGGAAGATCATGAACGAAGCAGCAGAAAACAAACTGGCCAAACAGCGGCTGAGCGCCTTGCAGCTTGCCGAGGACTTGGGCAATGTCACCGAAGCCTGTCGGCGCTGCGGCATATCCCGCACGCAGTTCTACGAGTACAAGCGCCGTTTTCAAACCCATGGGCTAGAGGGCTTGAAAGACCTCCCGCCTGTCCACAAGTCTCATCCCCAAACCACCCCGCCTGAGGTGGTAGAGAAGATTCTTGCACTCTCCCTTGCCAACCCTATGTGGGGATGTGTTCGTTTGAGTGACCAGCTCAAGCTCATGGGGGTCTCGGTCTCCAGTCCTACCATCCAGAAGATCCTCATCAAACACGACATGGGCTCCAGGTTTCAACGGCTTCTCAAGCTCGAGGAAAAGGCCCTCGATCAGAAGATTGAATTGACCGCTGAACAAATCAGGGCCATCGAAAAAGCCAACCCCTGTTTCAAAGAGCGCCATGTCGAGAGCACCCGTCCCGGCGAGCTTTTGTGCCAGGATACCTTCTACGTCGGCCAACTCAAGGGCGTGGGCAAGGTGTATCTCCAGGCCGTGGTGGACACCTACTGCAGTTTTGGTTTCGGGTATCTGCATACCGGTAAACTCCCCGAGCATGCCGCTACCGTTCTCCACAACGATGTCTTGCCCCAGTACCAGAAATGGGGAATCCCCGTGGGCACGGTCTTAACCGATAACGGCCGAGAGTACTGCGGCAAGGACCATCATGCTTATGAGCTCTATCTACTGCTTAACGATATTGAACACCGCACCACCAAGGTCAACAGCCCACAGACCAATGGCTTTGTGGAACGCTTCAACCGCACGGTTCTGGATGAATTCCTCAGGCCATCGCTTCGGCGGAAGTTTTATGGCTCTGTCGAAGCACTCCAGGAAGACCTGGACCGGTGGCTCAAACATTATAACGAAGAACGCCCCCACCGGGGCTATCGCAACAGGGGCAAACGCCCCATTGATGCCATTAACGAATACCTGGAATCTGTTAGTAAAGAAGGTTAGTCATACAGTATGTTGAAATGTGCTACATATAATCCAGACAGAAGACTTCTGAGAGTTTCTTTGTTCTTTCTCAGTTTTGCTATAATTCTTGTAGTAAAACTACTGATAGAAACAAATGCTAACTATCCTTCTTATATCATTAGCTCAATAGGGATAATCAGCATATTAGGATTAATTATTAAAAGATTTGGAGCAGTTAGTGTTCCATCCTTATTGAGTATGGTTTTATTTTTTCCTACATTGTCTCCTTTTTTTGCACACGTTATCTTCAAGGCAGATTATTATTCATGGAATAATCGGTTCTTACAAGAAGATACAAATATTGTAAATAAGGCATGCTTCATTATTTTTTTGGCATTGATAATCTATTATCTTACATTAGTATTCTTTGAAGACAGGAAAAAGCATATCCAAATTAGTAGTCACGATTCAACTAATCTTATTTTCAGGAAAAATACGTTTGTTTTTTTTTGTTGTTTATTCTTGTTTTTTGTTTGGTTGACAGAACCGGGACCTACCTTGTTATCTGTTGATTACACAACACTACTACAGGCACGATTTAAAGGCACTCAATTCGCAGGAGCTTTTGTAGTAATCTTTTGGGCCTTGGCATTTATGAATTACAGAAACTATAAAAAAGGCAAATTGAAAAAATTCTTTGAGATCAGTACCTTTGTTGGAGTTTTATGGTTGCTGCTGCATGCGAGGAGAAATGAGCTTTTAGGCATACTCTTTATAAGCATGTTATACTTATCTGAGAAAACCTCACAGAGAAAAGTTGTTTTTTGGGGATTAATATCTTTGTTCAGTTTAGTGATAATTGGAAATATTAGAAGTATGCCAATATTGGACCAATCCTATGGTGATATACTGAATGCAGTTGCAGGTGTAAGGGTCTTCCATGAGATTGGCAGGTTTGCTTCCCTGCCTGGTGGGGCAAGTAATATATTTGTTACGATGCTTGACACAATCTATTTAATGGATGTTATGAATTATGGTTTTTTATATGGTAAAACATATGTCCAATATATTTATAATATGATTCCTTTGAACTTAATAAATTTCTTGGGGTTGCCACAACCTTCCTATTTTTCCCATATTATTGCACAAAACTTTGAGTACAATGGTGGAATATATATATTTGCACCGGCATATGCTAATTTTGGTTTGCTGGGTGTATTATTTGTAAGCGCTTTTTTGGGAAGGATTGTCATTTTTACGAGCAAAAACTTTAAGAGTAAAAGATATTTATTTCAGGGAATTAGCCTGATAGTCATTGCTTTATTTGCAAGAGGAATGTGGTACGGCCCGATAGCGATCATGAAACCTGTAGTTGTCATTGGAGTAGTATACCTATATATCAGATCAAAAAGTAGAAGGATTAGAGTTCTATCTCATAAGATGATAGCTGTGAGAAATAGAGGTAAGAGAAGGAACTATACTGAGACCCATGGAGGGTGGACAGGTCGAAGTTGTAGGGAGCATGAGCAGGGAACAACCTAAAAACAGGGGGTAGAAGAAGGTGAAGCAGAGGAAATGGACAGCAGAAGACAAACTGGCAATCGTAATGGAGGGAGTTAAGGGAAAGAGGTCAGTGGCAGATATCTGTCGTGAGAGGGCGGTCCATCAAACTGTGTAAGTAGTTAAACTAAGTAAAACACAGGAGGTGGACAATGGGGAATCAGAGGAAGGCCTCTAGGGCAGAGGAAGTAAGGAGCCGGATTAAGGAATTAGTGCAACAAACCCTTCAAGCAAATAGTGAGGTCGTTTTTGAAAAGAAGATACCAGGCATCAAAAATGTTTTGAAAAATGGGTCGCATTACAGGAGTACTTCAATAAACGAGACTACAAGATGCGCAGCCGGATGTTGCTACTATTGCGAGACAGTTAAGATTTGACAAAAAATAAACTCTATGGAAAAAAGATATCGTTATCTCATCATCCAGAACATAGTCTCTCCGTATAAAGCCTTGTTGTTTAAGGCAATGAAATGTATTTCTGATGACCCATTCAAGGTCTTGTTCATTGCTGAAACGCGAAGCATGAGAGAGTGGAATTTGCCGAAAAACACCGAATCACTTGGTTTTCCATTTGAGGTAATGTTCGATGGAAACCTGGAGGACGTCGGGACGGTGGAGATGCTTATGAAAACGCTCAGGAGACTGGACTATTATCGTCCTGAACTGGTAGTCATAGGCGGATACAATCAGTCATCCTATTGGGGAGCTCTGGCCTGGGCCAAGAAAAACAGAAAGAAAATTATGCTTATAAACGAGTCACATTTTCTTGACAAACCGCGCTTGTATTTTAAGGAAAGCATAAAGAGGCTTTTTGTTCGCAACTGCGATGCAGCACTGGTGGATGGAGCGCGACACAAGGACTATACCATGAGCTTAGGACTGAGTCCCGAGAGAATATTCGTAAAGGGAGGCACAGGTCCAGTTGATGTTTCTTGGTATCAGAGAGAGGTGTTGCAGATTAGAAGTCGGAAGCAGGAAGTATGTAAAGAACTCGGGCTGCCATCCAAGAATTTTCTTTTTGTAGGGAGGTTTGCCCCGGAAAAGAACATCATTACACTGCTGAATGCCTACAAGAGGCTGAAGGAGCAGGGGGCGAGTAACTGGGGGCTGATCCTTGCTGGAAACGGGCCCCTGCGAGACGAGATAGTCGATTTCATTGATGCCAACGGTGTGAGGGGCGTGTCGCTTCCGGGATTCATGCAACAGGAAGAACTCATTCGTTACTATGCAGTAAGCGACGTGTTTGTTCTCCCGAGCGTGTCGGAACCGTGGGGACTGGTTGTGAGTGAAGCGATGGCTTCGGGACTGCCTGTTATTGTCTCAAGGAAGTGCGGTTGTTATCCTGATATAGTGCATGACGGTGTGAACGGATTTTCGTTCAATCCCTTGGACGAGGAGGAACTCTACAGCTTGATGTGTCGGGTGAGTAACGGAGGCTGCAAGCTTGATGAAATGGGCAGGGCCTCGCTCTCGATAATTAAAGACTATACTCCTGAGAAAGCCGCACGGACTGTAGTCGACGCCGTACGATTCGTATTGAATGATGAATGATAAGATTCAAGGGTTATTGT
The DNA here is from genome assembly GCA_027021335.1 of Nitrospirota bacterium. Classification (GTDB taxonomy): domain Bacteria; phylum Nitrospirota; class Thermodesulfovibrionia; order SZUA-242; family SZUA-242; genus JALUUO01. Next base: position 8,266 of record JALUUO010000037.1, on the reverse strand, counting down.
GTGAAAATGACTTAAGGAGGATAAAATGAGAGTTCTTGTTCTTGGTGGAGATGGTTTTTGTGGATGGCCTACGTCACTTGGCCTGTCTAACGCAGGATATGATATTACCATTGTCGACAATCTTTCAAGGAGGAAGATCGATATCGAGCTGGAGTGCGAATCTCTTACGCCCATTCAGCCCATCAGCACCAGGTTGAAGGTCTGGAAGGAGGTTTCAGGGAAAGACATAAAGTTCATAAACCTTGATGTTGCGCGCCAGTACCACAAGCTGTATACACTCATCAGAGAATTGAAGCCAGAGGCGATCGTTCACTTTGCCGAACAACGTGCCGCACCATACTCAATGAAGTCTCCGTTTCACAAGCGGTACACCGTGGACAACAACATAAATGCAACCCATAACGTACTTTGTGCCATTGCCGAGAGCGGACTGGATGTCCATCTCGTTCACCTCGGCACCATGGGGGTTTACGGATACGGCACAGCTGGAATGGCCATCCCTGAAGGCTACTTGAACGTAAAGGTAGACTGTGGAAACGGAGAGTTGAAGGACCTCGAGATACTGTATCCCGCGAACCCTGGCAGCGTGTATCATCTCACAAAGACGCAGGATGCCCTGATGTTCTACTATTACAACAAGAACGACGGAATACGAATCACGGACCTTCATCAGGGTGTGGTCTGGGGGACCAATACGCCCGAAACCATGATGGACGAAAAGCTCATCAACCGGTTCGACTATGACGGTGATTACGGCACGGTGCTAAACCGGTTCTTGATGCAGGCTGCGATCGGCCATCCCCTTACAGTGCATGGAACCGGGGGGCAGACGAGAGCTTTCATTCATATAAGAGACACTGTTAAGTGTATTCGTATTGCAATAGAAAATCCTCCACAAAAAGGTGACAGGGTTCAGATATTCAACCAGACAACAGAGACACATACAGTTCGTGATTTGGCGGAACTTGTGTCAAGGATAAGCGGTGCCGAGATCCGTTATTACAAAAATCCGAGAAAGGAAGCACCAGAAAATAAGCTTACTGTCATCAATGAACGGTTTTTGCGGTTAGGGCTCAATCCTATAACACTGGAAAAGGGCCTCTTGTCCGAAGTTATGGATATTGCCAAAAAGTATAAAAGTCGATGCGACAAATCCAAGATAATCTGTAAATCCATCTGGACAAAGGATATCGAGGTTGACGTCGAAGGCTCCGTTACTCCAATCAATCAATCAGAAACAGTCCACGAGATTCAAGGTTGATAGTCTGAAAATGATCTGTTCAGTTTAATTTGGTCGTTTGCTTTTTTGTGTTGCAGCAAAACAAAAAATTGTGCTTAAGGTGAATGCGAATGAATAGAATTCTTATTACCGGAGGATGCGGTTTTATAGGCTTGAACCTGATTGCATATCTGATGAAGAAACCTGTATCTGACATAGTTGTGTTAGATAATCTGTCAACAGGCAGAAAGGAGAATCTTCATGAGTTTGATGTAGAGTTTCACGAGGGTGACATAAGAGACGCCACACTCGTGGAAAAGCTTATCTCTTCAGTAGACAGTGTGATACATCTTGCAGCCGACACCCGTGTTATGGAGTCTATCGAGAATCCAGATTACAACTTTGACGTCAATGTAGTCGGCACTTATAATTTGTTACGAGCCGCGAGGAATAAAGGCATTGAACGCTTCGTTTTTGCCTCAACCGGTGGAGCTATTCTTGGTGACATAGATCCGCCGGTACATGAGGGTATTGTTCCACGTCCTATTTCTCCTTATGGAGCAAGCAAGCTTTTTGCCGAGGGATACTGCTCGGCCTTCGCCGGTTCGTATGATATGAGGACGGTTGCATTGAGATTCTCTAATGTATATGGTCCACGTTCATATCATAAGGGCAGTGTGGTTGCAGCCTTTTACAAGCGGATAATTAACGGACTGCCTTTAATTGTTTACGGTGATGGAACCCAGACGCGGGATTATGTATATGTCGATGATATCTGTGAGGCCATTTACCTCTCTCTTTCAGGTGAACACGGCGGCAAGGTTTATCAGTTGGGTTCCGGTAAGGAAACATCCATTAATGAGCTTATCAAGGAAATAAAAGAAGTTGTGGGAAAAGATTATAATGTTGATGTGCAGTATGAGTCTTTTCGAAAGGGGGAAATCCGTAAAAATTACGCCGATATCAGTAATGCCAAGAGGACGTTGGGATTCGATTCCAAGGTAAAGCTTAAGGATGGTCTGAGGAGGACGTGGGAATGGTTCTGTACCAACTATCACCGATACGCCGAGACTGAGCGTCAACATTAAAAGTAGTATTAAGGTTTCAGCATCGAAACCCAAATTGAGCCGTGGGACCTTTGCTTACAAATGCATGCCGATGTTTGTTTTCTTGCTTTGACCGAGTGATAAGGCAAGACTTGACAGAAAAGTAGTTACCATGAAAATATTGAAACTGATAGATTATTTTTATCCTGCCGAGGAGGCTGGGGGGCCGATTCCTGTAGCTTACAATTTTGCTAAAAGATTTATCGAGCGCGGTCATGAAGTGACCATCTGGACATCTAATCTTATGACTGCTAATAGTAGAATGAGCAGTAAGACTTTTACAGATCAACGTGAAGGGATAGAAGTGATTTACTTGAACAGCCCATTGCGTTATCGTTGGGCGGCCATCACTCCTTCCTTATTTTCCCTCTGCCGTAATAGACTTAAAGATTTTGACATAATCCACTTTTATGCCTACCGGGGATTTATGCCTCTGGTGGTGAGTTGGTATGCAAAGAAATACGATGTACCATATGTTTTGCAAGCCCTTGGAACAGTGCCTATACTCGTGAGAAGCCGGATAAAGAAGTATGTTTATGACCATGTTTTCGGTTATCGAATCTTGGAAAACGCGCAGAGATTGATTGCAAAGTCTCCGCTGGAGAAAAAACAGTACCTGGAAGTGCATGTTCCTGAAAGAAAAACGGCGTTGGTTCCTAATGGTATAGACATTTCAGAGTTGCCAGAAGACTTGAAACGGGGAGGCTTCAAAAAGAAATTTAATATCCCTGAAAATGATAAGGTTATTCTATTTCTTGCGAGAATACATAAACGTAAAGGATTGGATATTCTGATAAAAGCCTTCTCGATGATAAAAATAGCAAATGTCAAGCTGGTCATTACAGGCCCCGATGACGGTTTCCTGAAAGAGACGCTGAAGTTGGTGTGTGAGATGAACATTAATGACAAGGTGATTATTACCGGACCTCTTTATGGAAGAGATAAGTTTCAAGCATATCTGGATGCTGATATTTATGTCCTTCCGGCAATACAGGAAAATTACCCGAAATCTGTGCTCGAAGCTGTCCTGTGTAAAGTGCCTGTTATTATTACGCAGGATTGTGGTATCGCTCACCTGATCAGAGACAGGGTGGGGCTTGCGATACCATATGATGTGGATGCGTTGTTTTTTGCATTGGAAAAACTTCTAACTGACAGCAACCTGAGGGAGTCTTTCAAGAAAAACTCTGGTGTTTTATTACAGGAGCATTTTTCCTGGGAGACACATGTTGACAAACTGGAAAACTTGTACCTGGAGGTTTTAAACGGGCGATCAAAAGCACTATGAAGGAAAATATAGTACCTTAATCCTAAAGATAAATACTTACAAGAGCTATCTTAAGAAGACGCTTTATGATAACTTCACCTCCTGGAGAATAGAACGATGATCATTCTCGGACTCAACGCATACCATGGCGACTCCTCTGCCTGTATCGTGGCTGACGGCAGGCTCGTTGCCACTGTCGAGGGCAACTCTAGACAGTGTCTTTCTTTACATATTGACAAAGCCCAACACCAAAGCATAATAGTTATGATATGGAATTACCAAGGTGTTCATTCGTACACATTAAGTATACGACTTGATGAGTGGGTGCACTCAAGGTTTGTAAACAATCTACGAATAACTTGAACATGGTCTCCCGAGAGACAAGAAAAATTGACATTATCATTCCTGCGTTTAATGCTGCCGGACATATTGAAGAATGCCTGGATCATATATATGCATCCGACTATGATAACTTCCAGGTTACCGTAGTCGATGACTGTTCAACCGATGAGACCCTCAACAAAGTAAAGGCCTACCCTCTGGTGAGAGTCTTGAAGAATCCCGTCAACAAGGGTGTTTCGGCTGCACGTAACCACGGTATCAATGAAACGGACGGCGATATTGTTGTTTTTATCGACTCTGACGTTCTGATTCCGAAACAATTGTTAAGTCAAATGCTGAATTCGTTTGAACGCAATCCAGAGGTTTCCATCATTCAGGGTCGCTATGACGACACATCTTATTATAAGAATACTTTCAGTCAGTATAAACATTTTATATTTTCGTTTCGCGGTTTGAACCCTATGGATGATGGGAAGTACGCAAACTATGTTCATACTGCTTGTGTGGCCGTGCTCCGTGAAGTTGTCGAGGAAGTTCGGTTTAACGAAGACCTGACCCGAGGCGAAGACGTGGACTTTGGTCAACGTTGTGCTCAAAAGGGCTTTTTGATTTACGTGGATCGTGAATTGACGGTCAGACACAAGAAGAAATATACCTTTGCTTCCTTTACCCGCTACCAGTTTAATTCCGCTAAGGAGATGGCTTCCCAGTTTCTCGCGGGGAAGAGCGATAGAAAAGAACAGCCGTTTTATTCCAGCAAGAATCCCCTGTATAAAAAGCTGTGGATACTCAGGCCCTTTGTGAGTTGGCTGTTCTTGCTGAGTTTGTCCTGGGGATTATTCGGAGGTGGGCTGTTTCCCCGACTGTTACTTGCATCAAGTGTCGTGGCGTCGTTTTTGTTTGAATACAATTTTCGTCTATATCTACTCAGGGTTGCTCCGCTGAAGGTAAACCTGGCAGCCGTGATGATCTATTTTTATGATGGACTTATAACGTCGATAGGGATTGCCGCAGCGGTAACGACCAATATGATCGGCAATCGCATAAATACGAGGAATCACTGATATGAGCCGTATTGTTGACTATTTCAAGCTTGGCAGAAAGTACTTTTCAAAACACCAACCTCTGGCCATGATCTATTTTGTGACCAAGCGGTGCAATGCCAAATGCATGCACTGCTTTTATTGGGATGACCTGAACAAGACCAACTTGAATGAATTAAAGATTAACGAGATTGAAAGAATAGCCGACAGCACGGGAAAGCTACTATACTTGAGATTGTCCGGCGGCGAACCGTTCATAAGACAAGACCTGTTTGACTTGGTAAGAGTATTCGTAGAGAAGTGCAGTCCCTCATTTGTCGGTATCCCAACAAACGGTTTTTATACCGACAGGATCGTAAGGTTTGCAGAGAAAGCGGGAGTGTTTAATACGCGCATAGAAATCGGTGTCTCGATAGATGACTTGAGAGAACATCATGACAAAATCAGAGGATCAAGACTTGCTTTCGAAAACGCTATCAATACATTCAAGGAATTAAAACGTATTCAATCGAGAACCCGAAATCTACGCATCGGATTTATTACTACTGCCGTCAAAAGTAATCAAACGAGGTTGGTGGAGATTTTTGAGTATTTAAAAGCGCTCGAGCCCGACAGTATTTCCTGCAACATTGTTCGCGGCGATACCAGAGACAGGGGAGAAAAAGAGTTTAACATGCATAGCAGCAAGCACTTCAACGACTTATGCGATGAATACAACGACACTCGAGTGAAGAAACGCCGTGATCTGTTCAGTCGCATGCGTCAGGCAAAAACACTTTATGCCCATGAGATCCGTCAGAAAATGATCGAGACTGATACATTTCAGATTCCTTGTGTTGCTGGAAGTAAAATTGTTGTTTTGTATGCTGAAGGGGAAGTATATCCCTGTGAAACGCTGGATTTTGAAATCGGAAACGTAAGAGACTATGACCTGGACATAAGAAGACTCTTACAAAGCAGTAGGGCCGCGTCCATTCAAAACAAAATCATCAGTGGAAACTGTTTCTGTTCACATGAATGCTTTACGACGGCCAGTATAGTTTTCAGCAAAAAACAGCTGTTGAAAGTTGCCGGCAGGGCACTCTCCCCGAGAATGTTTGGTTAGACATACACTTGCCGTTTTGAGCGCTATAAGTGGTTAGCAACCGATGATTGCCGAGGTCGCTGGATTGTCATGAAAGAAACGAGAGACAGACGTGTAAAGAGTCACGCTTGCGCCGACCAACCGGCTGACACGGCCGGTAAACACGGTTGGCTGATTTGCAGCCTTGCTGGAATCGGGCTGAAAGCACCGTAATGAAGCGAAAGCATTTCCTGCTTGCCTTGGTTGCCCTTGTCGTTGCACTTGCAGCGGCGGCCTACATGTTTCGTGCTCCTGTACTGACGGGTATGGGAGAGTTTCTGGTGGTCACCACACCTTTACAGAAGGCAGATATTATCGTTGCTCTTGGTGGAAGCAAAGAACGACGACAGGATGCTGTCGAGCTTTTAAGAGAGGGTGTTGCTCCCAGAGTCATGTTTACGGGCAATGACGTGGACAAAAAGGACTATCAGTGTGAGGGGATAACCGAAGAGGCAACGATTCTGCCGCCAGGGCCTTCCTATAGTACTTATGATGATGCCAATGTAGTCCTCAAAGCCGCAGAGGAAAACAACTTTCGGTCAGTCATAATTGTGACCTCACCTTATCATCTCCGGCGATCTGGATTTATATTCCACGAAGTCTTCAAAGGTCGGCGTGTCAACCTTATGTTCCATGCCTCCAGGATCAAGGCCTTTCAAATGGACAAGTGGTGGAAGAGCTACATAGGCCGGAAACTGGTCTTGAAGGAGTATATGGGGCTGGTTTATTATTGGGTGAAGTATTAATGGCTTTTGCGGATGGAAGAGTTCAGAGGCCTTTGGAAGAAGACTCAAGGCCCTGTGCCGAACCATTTAGGTGTATGTGTGCACCGAAAGACGAAGAGGTTGAGAGATGAACATAACAGGCTGGGCGACAAGGACCGCGTTCCGGACCGATGATGGATTGTCACAGGAGCGCAGCAAGTTTATGATCTGCAAGACAAGGAATCTCAATATGTTACGGCAGTCCTTGAAAGGTTTAGGGTTTATGAAATGATCATTCTCGGACTCAACGCATACCATGGCGACTCCTCCGCCTGTATCGTGGCTGACGGCAGGCTCGTTGCCGCTGTCGAGGAGGAACGTTTCACGAGGGTGAAGCATTGGGCCGGATTGCCGGTACAGGCCGTACGCTACTGCCTTGAAGAGGCCGGAATATCCATAGGGGAGGTCGACCACATAGCGATAAACCGTGACCCGAGGGCAAACCTGCTCAGGAAACTCTTCTATGTCTTTTCAAAGCGGCCCTCTTTCAATGCGATCGCGGATCGCCTCAAGAACGCCGGCAGGGTCAACAACATACGGGACGAACTCGCGGCAGGGCTAGAGGTCGACGCTTCCGAGATCAAGGCCGGCGTTCACAATGTGGAGCATCATGTAGCCCATCTCGCGAGTTCCTTCCTTGTATCACCATTCGACAAGGCCGCTGTGGTGTCCGTCGACGGCTTTGGTGACTTCGTCGGGAGCATGTGGGGAATGGGGGAGGGAAACGTTCTGAGGGTCAGAGAGCGTGTCTTCTTCCCTCATTCGCTGGGCTTGTTCTACCTGGCGTTCACTCAGTACCTCGGGTTCCTAAAGTATGGAGACGAGTACAAGGTGATGGGCCTTGCAGCCTACGGCGAGCCGGAGTTCATGAGGGAGATGAAGAAGATAGTCAGGCTTTACGACGGTAACGGGGCTTCCGCTAACGGCAATCTCTTCGAACTCGGCCTGGAATACTTCGTTCATCACTCGGAAGGGGTGTCGATGACATGGAACGGGGGAGAGCCGAGGATGGGGCCTGTCTTCTCGAAGGACGTCGTTGGACTGCTGGGACCCGAAAGAGCCGAGAGCGGGCCCATCGAAGAAAGGCACAGGAATATAGCCGCATCCCTGCAGAGAATGTACGAAGAAGCTTTTTTCCATATTCTTGATCATGTGTACAGGCGGACGAAGTGTCCCAACCTCGCCCTCGCAGGGGGCTGTGCGATGAACAGTCTGGCAAACGGCAGGATACTCCGTGATACGCCGTTTCAGGAGGTGTTCATACAGCCGGCGGCTGGAGACGCGGGCGGAGCCATAGGCGCTGCGTTCTACGTATGGAACCAGGTGCTCGGCATGCCGCGCTCCTACGTGCTCGAAAACCCCTACCTCGGCCCCGGTTTCAGCGATGAGGACATCTCGAGGG
>JALUUO010000036.1 GCA_027021335.1 Nitrospirota bacterium | reverse complement strand
TCCCGCAAAGACGGCATATCACTCTGCGGCGAATACTCCTCGCCGATGGTTCCCAGCGGCATACCCGCACTGTTGCTCAGCAATCTTCGAATGGTGACTTTCTGCTCGGAGTATGCCGACTCCGGCAGCTTCCAATCACCCAGGTACTGCTGTACAGGGTCATCCAGGCTGACCAGACCTTGTTGAACCAACTTCATGACACCCCAGGCGGTTACCGATTTAGAGATCGACTCCACACGAAATACTGCATCAACGGTCATCTTGCGGCCGTGCTCCAGATCAGCGTACCCATATGCACCCGACCACGCCAGTTTCCCACCGCGAACAAGTGCAATACTCACCCCGGGAACACCATACTGAGCCATCAATAAGGCAATTCGTCCATCAAGATACTCGGTGAAAGCGACGAGTGGGGCCTGAACCTCAAACGGCTGCAGAGCATAACCGGTGCCAACGAACATTGGCAGAACGAAAAAAAACGAGAGCACTGCGCGACGAAAACCCCGCCAAGCCGCAATTTTCCACAAACGCCCCTTATTTCTCACCGGTATGCCTGAAACAGTTTCTCATTTTTAGTCGTTCATGTCCAAACCAGCATAACGTTCTGATTATGGAGGACTGAAGAAGGCTCCATAAGAATAAGCTTAACAGTATTTGAGGATAAATTCTACAAAATCCACTTCTCACGAAAATTTGTGCGTGGATTGCCGTCTCTCACTATACTTGCCACTTGTGGTACTTGATCCAGGTGTCTTTCGTATTATACTATCCATTGTCACGTCTTCCTACATCAGGCCTTGCGTCTCATGAAAGGGGCCAAAAAATAGCTGAACAGATTGAGGAGCCCAAAAGTTGCAGTGTCATGGTGCTAACAGAATGGGGGCTAAATGAAGTGAGCACAAGAACTCCAAAGGCAAATCCATGGAGGTTTTTTGTTTTGGCTCTCGGCATTTCATGGTTTTTCTGGATGTGGATTATCTTGCTGGATTGGAGTGTTTGGACATTCCCTGCAATAGTTTTCGGCGCTCTTGGATTGTTTGGTCCCGCCTTTGCAGAAATAATCCTGATTTCTCGCACTCACGAGAAAGAAGACTGGCGAGATTACTGGCATCGTGTATTTGACATCAGACGAATTGGTAAAAGATGGCACTTGGTGATTTGGCTTACTTTTCCTGTATTGAATGCGGTTTCCCTTCTGCTAAGCACTTATTCCGGCTCACATTTACCGGCATTCGAAACTGCCAAGAACCTGTTGTCTGAACCCTGGAGAATTTTACCATATGCGATTTTTATCTTGTTTTTTGGTCCACTGCCTGAGGAGCTGGGCTGGCGCGGTTATGCTCTGGATGGCCTGCAAGCAAGATTTAATGCGCTTGTTTCAAGTCTTATTCTGGGAGCGATTTGGGCCTTGTGGCATGTTCCTCTTTTCTTTATGAAAGGTACATTCCAACACGACCAGTTGAGATTTGATTCACTGAACTTTTGTACGTTTATCTTCGGTACGGTTATTATTTCGATCCTGTTCACATGGATTTACAATAATACTAACCGCAGCACCTTATCTGCTATACTCTTCCATTTCGTGATCAACTTCAGCGGAGAACTTTTTTCGCCAACAGAACAGGCTCGACTCTACAGCCTTATACTTGTCACTGTTTTATCACTGATAGTAATTGTCATTTGGGGGCCTGATACACTAACTCGCCAGCGTAAGATGGGCTTTGCATTGTGGAAAGAGATAGCGAGTCGCTTTTTAGGCAAAGGAACTTGTCCTCATCAACTCTCATTTATTTTGGATTCTCCTTTTCGCAGGCTCATTCTTTCTCCCCGGAAGCTGGCCGATCGTCTTCATCTAAAAAAAGATTCGCGGGTGCTTGAAATTGGTCCGGGCTCTGGTTACTTTAGTATCAAAGTTGCACGGTGCATTCCGCAGGGACACTTGGAATTGCTCGACCTGCAAGAAGAAATGCTTGAAAAGGCACGTCGAAAGATTGAAGCATCAGGATTGCATAATGTAGGATTTACACAAGGAGATGCCTCAGACCTCCCATTTGATGAAAACGAATTCGATGTTGTTTTTCTTGTTGCTGTTTTAGGTGAGGTTTCAAATAAAGATAAGTGTTTAGGCGCTATCTACAGGGTTTTAAAACCCTCGGGTCTGTTATCCATCACGGAACAACCAGGAGATCCAGACTTCCTTCCTCTGTCAATTGTACGTTCTTTGGCTGAAAAACAGGGTTTTGAATTCGTAGCAAGCTACGGTAAGAAAAGGAATTATACTGCTAACTTCAGAAAGCCTGGTTGAGATGGTACCGTCTCACGAACTGTGTAAAACCATTCATTCATAGTACCCTGTCTTCGCAGAGGAGAACGAGGTTGAGCATAGATAGTTGACGGTCCTTAATCGGCCTGGTCCTTTTCTTATCCAGATCCAAGGCTGTCATGTAGAGACATTTCAACACGGCCTCATCCGATGGGAAAAAGAAGTGGACCTCGGAATTCGGGCAGCTGGCTAAGGTGTAAAATTGCTGACGAAGGAGAGTTCACTGAGATGAGCAAGACGAAAAGAAAGAGGTACTCGGCGGAGTTCGAGGCAAAGGTAGCCTTGGATGCCCTCAAAGGCGATAGCACGGTCCATGAGCTGGCCGCACGGTTTCGGTATCCACCCGAACATGGTCACGCAGTGGAAGCGGCAGGTCCGGGGCCGGATGCCCGGTGAGGGCTTGTGGCATGAGGACGGATGCCTTCCACCTTAACTCAGCCCCAAAACTGTCCAACAAAGGGGGGCCACCTCTCGCCCCTTAATCCCCTCTTGATAGAGGGTAAAATCCCTGACCCCCCGGAACGGGAACGGAGGGGTATCCTGATATCCCCCTGTCAGGCTGAACCTGATTCAGGATTGTGATCAATTTGACCCTCCGTTTAATTTTATGAGATAATGACAGGATGAGAAAAGGCGTATTGCTGCTCCTCATATCCCTCTATCTCGTCTCCTGTGCCTCCCTTGCCGCTACAAAGAAGGCCTCAAGGGAGACCTCGGAGACAGAGGCG
>JALUUO010000035.1 GCA_027021335.1 Nitrospirota bacterium | reverse complement strand
CGCTTCTCTTCGGTCGCATGAATCACCAGAAATCGAAGGGTGGTTGTCAATTCCTGGCAATTATCTCATACAGTATTCCCATATTTCATCAATAATATTCAGCTGTTGCGATTTTTCAGGGGCGACTTTATATTAGGGGTTGGTTCTGTTGCCACATAACGATAGGACTCGTCGTGTAGACACTACGTTGCGCATGTATTTGTTAGCGTTTCTTGAATACCGGTAAGTTTATAAAGTAGTGCAATGTTCCCTTTCCAGACAAAATATTTCTACATGTCGCCTCTATTTGCGCTACTACATCATCAAGTCGAGAGTTTATCGGGTCTGGGTCTTTTAAGCCTTCCCAAAAGATAGCCTCATTATCATCTATGAGTTTTTGATGTCTCTCTTGATGCTCCACAGTTGTAAAGTAGTCACGTGGCCATAGGCGAGATAGTATGCGCGCTGCGGTAAGTATCTCGTTTACTATCTTCCTCAATTTGTCAAATGGTTTGGCTTCATCCTTCCCCATAAGTGCCATAAAACGGTAGCGACTGGCGTGTATCTTGCTGAACAGATCGCTGTATTGGTTGTATCTCTTAAACACTATGCTTGCATTCCTCCGTGCATCATAAGCATCATCGCTTTCATTTACCGCGCGCTCAACATCATCAGTTTCACTTACAAAACTAAAAGGATGCCTCATGTATTTGATTACGTCACGCGCTTCATAAAACGATGCAAGGACTTCTTCCGCCAATTCAAGCTGACGTCTACCCCTATGCTCACGACGCCAGGAGTCAATTCCGTAAACAGCTATACATGTGCCAATAATAAGAATAAGATCACGTACAACCTGAAGTGACTCCACGCTCAGCCTCTCAATGTATTATTAACGCTAACGACAAGGGTCACTTGCCGCTGTGGACCGCCAGTGGAACAGCGGTCAAGTGCACCCGCTTGTTGGCCCGAATTTATATTGTAAATTTTTGGACAGGCAAATATGCTTCGCCTGTTTGAGATGCATGTCTTCTTACTCTTTCTATGATGTCTGCCATGCCCATTATGCCACTCAACGCATAGTATAAATGACCATGATCCAACAAGAGCAAAGGAGTTCTTTCTCCTGACGCCTCTTTAATCGCTATTGATGAGTACCCAGAAATGGAAACCATTATACCCATTGTATTATCCGCTTTGCTTGTAACCTTTCTATAAAATGAATCTATATCACTTGCTCCGGCCTGCTCTGATGTGAATTTCAATTCTACAAGATATGTTGTACCAGAAAGCGTTAAAGAGCCATCAATTTGACGACCATTATGTACATATGGTTTTCGATTTGTAATTTCAAAGAAACCCAAAAGATCGAAAAACCAATCTTGAAATTCATAGCCAGCTTTTTGAGTGCCAATTTTCTGCCCAAGCTCATTCAAACGATCATTTAACTTTTGCAATGATAACTGATACCCCTTTATGGCTTCCTGTCTTTTCCTGAACTCTTCCCTGGCTCTTTTACGCTCTTCTTCACTCCTTTTTTCTTCTTCTTGTTGTTGGTGGTATATTCTTAATTTTGTTACTGCATCATGCGCTTGCTTGATTTTTATAGATGAGTCTTCCCAGTTTTCCAAATCAGGAAATGTCCTTTGATCCATAAGATATTTTGCGATTTGCAACAATGCAACTCTGCCTTTTTCTGTTCGAGGCAATTTTTCAAAAAGCCTGTCCAAAAAGTCTCTTTTTGTTTCATCAGGAGCCCAGCTTGCCAAAAAGGAATCGGAAATCCCACAACGTTTTACAAAATTACGTAGTGTTTTCTTTCGCCAGAAAGATTTAAGGCAGGCATCATAAACTAGATCAATATAATATGGTGTTAGTTTAGATTTCATCTGCATCGACATTTTCCGGCCAACGTTCTGGCTAACCGGCTAACTTACAGCGCGGGCGCGCTGTAAGTTAGTCCGCCGTTCAGCCGGTTGTTGGCTGAAGATCTTTATTCGTCTGACTTCTTGTCAGTGGTGCGCTTCTCGAAATGTATAAGTGGTTTCTTTACAGGTTCTTTTTCCACCTTGAATATTATATTTTGGGGTTCGGGTGGTTTTTGCGGTTGATCAGAGGTTTGGTCTGTCCCCATAGGCTCAGTTTCGGTGTTTTGGCTTTCTTGGCTTGACGGTTTCTCAATCCGTTCTTTTTGAGTCATTTCGGATCCTCCTTCCCGTAAGAAAGATTGTTGACAATGACCTTGTCTACTTGCATCAGCTCTCTATTCAAATCGTTAGACGCCTTGCTGAGAGCTATTGCTCCTGAAGCGAGAGAAAAGGCAGCCGCCCAAGCCAATAATACAACGGCAGTATGATTTCTGGCGCTACGCAAGAGATTAACGTCAGTGTTTCTTGAAGTTGCCTCCACCATCTTTCGTCTCAGATATTCGTTGAAATCGTCCTCAGCCGTGCCTTGAGCATTCGCGCCCTTTTCATAGAAATCAGTTAAACTCAAAAAATAGGAATACATTGTGTCCGCTCGCGGCAAGCGTTCGTATTTATGCCCGATATTGGCCAGACAAACACAAATTATACTAAAGCAATAAAACAACAACGCAACTATTACTACACCGAAAAATAGTTCGTACAATCTATCCCCAGTTGCAACTGGATTCCTCAGGGCAAACAGTAGTACTCCACCAATAACTGTCAGAAGACCAACTTGCACCGGAAGCCGTCCGTCTTGTACTGTTTTGCCTTCCAATTCTTTAAAGTACATTTCCTTGATGAGTTCAATGTCCATGACGCATCTCCATGCCCGGGTCCGGTCAGCTAACATGGGATTAGGCCGACGTCGGCCTAATCCGTTCGGGTTGTATTCCGCCTAACATGCTGTGGATTTCGGTTCGCCAGCGCCCCGGACTGACCGTCCGGAGTCTGGCCGGCTTCGGAGACCTTGCGGCCCAACAAAAACCGTTCCACCCCACCCCTTGTCATCTCCGGTGGTAAATGTCACCAGAGCACCGAAATAAAATGTCCACTCGGTCGGAGGTGGTGCTACTGCTTTCCTGGTTCCGATCTCTCGGTCCAGGAGGTGCACCATGCTCCGACGGGAGG
>JALUUO010000034.1 GCA_027021335.1 Nitrospirota bacterium | reverse complement strand
AATATTCCAAGTTATCGAATAATTACCGCGAAAAATAGAAAGTTGAAGGAGGCAAGATGATTATTCACTAACGACATTTAGGGAATTCTAATTGTCGTTGCTCGGGAATTATACTTGACGTTTTACACACTTATCGTAACCGTGAAAGGCTCATCTACTAAAACATTAGCCTTATCTATGTTGTAATTAGTTTTGATAAGAGGTACAGGAGGGTCTGTTCCTCCTCGCAGCATAGAAGTATAGGTGTATCTATCTCCGTATCCGCTTCCACCCCACTCTGCCCTAAAAGGTCCCGAAAAAATTACTTCTCCATCCAAACTAACAATTGATCCATCATCCAAGGGTAGTGGAGGCCATTCATCAGATACTCTTACAGTAAACATAAGATGTGGTTCTTGGGCGCAACCCACATTAGATATCTTTCCCAAAATAGCACCCTGGCTGACCTGTTTTCCTAATACTGATTTATAGTCAAAATAGCCAGAAGGATTACCTGGCATGGAATCAACAACCCAGCCAGAGCCATATAATGTACTTGCAACCTTCCACCAAGTATATCCATCAGCGGTTTGGACGGACACTTTGAAACCATCATATTCCTCATAGATTATCTGCAACTGCGTTCCACTGGGCATCGAAGCTATAGGTGAGCATGACGATGACACTTCTGGGCAGGGCCTCAGGTTAACACCATCGTAAGGATAAACTACTATATTGTCATTGACATGAAACAAAGAGTTGATCAAAACTTGTCTGGAATTGTATGTTGTGGCATTTGATGCAGCCCAGCCATTTCTCAAAATACCATTAACATATCCCTTCAATTCCCACCAAATGTATCCATCTGCTGTAGTGGACCCTCCGACTACCGTCATTTTCGTCCCATCAGGTATGGTATCTATTATTTGACAATTTACCGAGTTTGTACTTGCACAACCCCTTAAATAACGACCAATTCCCTTATTATTTATAACTACTGAATCACCGATTTGAATACCTGTATTAGGCTCTAAATGAATATATTGGGTTTCTATCTGTTGAGAATCGTCATTCACTATTACGTTAGATTGTTCAACCACTGGGTCACAATCACCATTGAATTTAAGACGTCGAATTTGCGCAATACCACTATGAGTAGCCCGCACATTTTTCCCTCTTCCAGCTTCTGGAGCTTTATCAAAAACCCCGGGCTCTTGAAGATCTGCCCAATAAAAATCAACAGCTCTTCGGGCCTCATCCCAGTTATTACCGTCATTTCCACCCAAGTGCAGATCATATGTTTGTGGTACCCAATATTGCCCTGAATCCCACGGAGCTTGCAGTTGAAATGTCTGCGCATTCACAATACCTACATTAATCAAACTAAGAGCCAACACTAGAATTGCCAGGACACAATTAAAGAGTTTGCTCCCATTATATCTGCTTCTCTTTGTTTGCATGAGCTTTGCATTTTGTTCTCTTACAACACCGAAGAATACGTGCAAAAATTGTGGAAGACTGCTTGAGTTAAACATATATGTCCCCTCCTTATAAAAATAAAATTATTGCGATCTATTTATGTTAAGCCTTTGATGTTGCCTCGTTCCGTAGTCCGTGGAGGGGTTGCCACCTATGGGCCAGTGAATTGTTTTTTTAGGCCTCGTTACCTATCCACTTGTATCCTTTGGTCATGCCTTTGTCATATGTTTTAAAAGAGCGTTTATCTTCATCAAGAACGCTTTTTAGAATCCATCCCAAATCTTTTCCTGCCTCATCAATAGCTGATTCGACGTCCTTGCCCTTATTGATATGTTTTTCGTAGAGGCAGTACAGTGGAGTACCTGCCCATTCAAAATTTTCTCCACCCATTAAGTCTCTTGCTGCAAAAACCTCATCTTTCCGATTTTTTATCCAGCAATAAACCGCCCCTTGAAGAAAGTACTTAATTGGGGGTAAGTCAATGGGATCGATTCCAAAATCATATCGTAACTTTGATTTGTTTAGTAAAGGCATTCAGAAATTCTCCTTGCGCCAAAACAGGGCCGTTATTTGTTAATTTGATATCCGAATGGACTGGTCATTTTTTTGTTTGGTCCTTGTGATTACGCCAGGAATCACGGTAATCTTTGTTGTCAGACTTGAGTTTTTCGCTGGCTCCGATCTCTGTGACTATGTTAAGAGGCGATTTATACTCATTCTCATCAGCATCTTTCACGGCTTTTTCCTGATAGTGTTGCCTACTTTTCTCACTCATAATGTTCTCCTTTTCCCATCGCTATAGGCGATGGCTATTTTAATGAGAGGCTGACCCTATTGGTCCCCATCAGCGCTTATCGAAGAGAAGGAACGGGGATATGTAGAGCGGGTTGGGGGCGCGGAAGGTGTCACCACTCCCATTAGTATCACTCGCAACGAGGTTGGAGGCGTTGGAGCTAAACGCCACGTACCGCCCGTCAGCGCTTATCGAGGGGGAGCTGCCGCTGTTGCCGTTGCCTTGCGTCCCGTCGGAGGCAACGCTTATCCGCTTTGTCACGCCGGTCTGCGTATCGTGTACGAAGATGTCGTATGTCCCGTTAGTATCGCCCGCAACAAGGCTGGAGGCGTAGGTTCTAAACGCCACGTACCGCCCGTCAGCACTTATCGAGGGGTAGGCACTGCCGTTGTTGCCTTGCGTCCCGTCGGAGGCGACGCTTACGCGCGTTGTCACGCCGGTCTGCGTATCGTGTACAAAGATGTCATTATCTCCATTAGTATCGCCCGCAACAAGGTTGGTGGCGTAGGAAGAAAACGCCACATAACGCCCGTCAGCACTTATCGAGGGGGAGGAGCCGCCGCTGCCGCCTTGCGTCCCGTCGGAGGCGACGCTTACGAGCGTTGTCGCACCGGTCTGCGTATCGTGCACGAAGATGTCATTATCTCCATTAGTATCGCCCGCAACAAGGTTGGTGGCGTAGGAAGAAAACGCCACATAACGCCCGTCAGCGCTTATCGAAGAGGATACGCTGACGCCGTTACCTTGCGCCCCGTCGGAGGCGATGCTTACGCGCGTTGTCGCGCCGGTTTGTGTATCGTGTACGAAGATGTCCCTATATTCGTTAGTATCGTCTGTAACAAGGTTGGAGGCGTTGGAGCGAAACGCCACGTACCGCCCGTCAGCGCTTATCGAGGAGTAATAGCTGTGGCTGTTGCCTTGTGTCCCGTCGGAGGCGACGCTTACGCGCGTTGTCGCGCCAGTCTGCGTATCGTGTACAAAGATGTCGTATGTCCCGTTAGTATCGCCCGCAACAAGGTTGGAGGCAGAGGAGTGAAACGCCACGTACCGCCCGTCAGCGCTTATCGAGGGGGGGCCGCCGCTGTTGCCGTTGCCTTGCGTCCCGTCGGAGGCGACGCTTACGCGCGTTGTCGTGCCAGCCTGCGTATCGTGTACGAAGATGTCATCATCTCCATTAGTATCGCCCGCAACAAGGTTGGAGGCAGAGGAGCGAAACGCCACGTACCGCCCGTCAGCGCTTATCGAGGGGGTGCCGCTGTGGCTGTTGCCTTGCGTCCCGTCGGAGGCTACTGAAACACGTATGATTTCGGAAACATCGGTAGGAATTTGAGTCGTAGCACATGCCTCTATGCTCTGCCCTGACTCATTCCCGACCGCATCATAGGCAGAAACTGTGTAGCAGTATTCAATATCAGGGCTTAGTTCTGTGTCAGAGGTAGATGTGCCTGTAACTGACTTGAGGAATGCTCCATCCCTGTAAACATTATAACCTGTCACACCGATATCATCGGTCGATGTATCCCATGAAATATTTATCTGGTTTGAGGAGACAGCGGTAGCTGTAAAGCCGGTTGGAGTAGAGGGGAGTGTTGTGTCAGGTGGTATAACACCATCAGACATTTTTTCAATAATGTCATTGAGAAAATCTTCATGCCTGAAAACGTCCTGATGGTCGAGCTCATCCTCGAAGAGTCCTAACGTTACCTCGCTCAAGTATGGCGATGCATTGTTAGAAGCAAAGAGCGCACTACTTCTTGGGACCATGGCGTCACTCTCGAAGTAATTTGGTGAAGAATCATCCGGATTGTAAAGGCCAAAAGTAGCCATTACTGTTGCTGCCTGAATCGCCATTTGTTCGTCCCTTAAACCATCGTCATAAAGAGTGCCACCTAAAATATTTCCTCCTGCATAAACAGTAATTTTATCTTTATACGGGTCATTATCATTGAACAATTTTAGTTCTTCATTGACTCTTGTACCTATATTCACCCATGTATCGGTTAAACCGTCATCATAATTATCCCATAATAAGCTTATATACCCTTCTGTATATGCGGCTAAACCATAAAATCCTCTTGCAGCCCCAGTAGCAATAGCAAAGGCATTATAATCTCCCAAGCTAAGTCCAAGAGAAGAATATTCTTCAGTAAATTTACCCTGGTCGATATAAAGCAAACTCGCTCCGATAGAACCATGATGTGGCGTAGCAATAGTATAGATTTGTTGGACATTAGCAGCGATTCCAGTGTCAGTCTGCCCACTTTCATCGTAGGCCATAGCATACCTTGCCACTAATCCACCCATGCTATGGGCTACAATATATAGAGGTGCATCCTGTAGTTCAGGATTGTTTGTAATCAATGTTGCTAGTTCTTGTCCACTGAATTCAGCACTTCTGTAGGTTGGGTAAATATACTCATAAACCTTAAAACTCTCAAAAAAATCGTCAGACGCTAAGCGATAAAAAGTATCCCATACTTCTTTCTTATATTTGTAGCACCATGGCACACCAATATCACATATATTTTTAAGGTTTTCACCTCTGTTTATTCCATGGATTAATATGACGGGTGTTTTATCTCCAAGAAAAAAATTGTCAGGTTGTCTTTGCTTAGTAAAAGGTTTCAGACGTGGCTGTTCAATATACTCTCTTAGAAGAGTGGTGTCATAAAGTAATATATAATCATCTGCTGAAAGATCTATCCATGGAATGTAAACTCTAGCAATTAAACCTACTTGTTTGATATTTTCTACCACCTTTTGATAGGTAAGTATAGATTGTTCAAAGACTCCTCCTACTCCTCCTACCTTTGCTGCTAACGCATTTGTGGCGGAGCTTACGTTTGTAAAAGTAACTTTTATGATTCCTGTACCAATCTCCGCAAGTGTTTTGTTGCTGATAGTGGCTTGTCCAAGAGCTTTAAGGCTCTGTGAATCGCTTTTTAGTTCAATTTTCAGACGATATGGTTCAGAAAGTGCGATGGACTCGTCTACACCTGCCTCAGGAAAAGATGCCTTTGTTATCGAGACAACCACATCTTCAGCTATTGCTCCTGCCGGTATTTCGATCTTTAGATTTCCATCACTACTTGTAGCCGTACCTCCTTCTGGCTCAATTATTGTAGTTGTTGCAACTTCACCACCGCCTCCGCCATCTTCACCACCATCTGTTACCTCCGACCCGCCTGCACCGCTACCCTTGCTACCACCTCCGCCACAACTCCCCATAGCAACTACAAATAAAAACGATATTATTATTGCCAGAAATTTGTTTGACTTAAACATTGTTGATTTCCTCCGTTTTGTCCCTCTCTCTTTTCTCCCCACTCCTAAGCTCTTTACCCGCAAAGCCGCCCATATTTAAACGTAAAAAGCCACCCACACCAACCTTCTGGTGTAAATGGCTTCCGTAAATGTCCAACGGCCTCAATGTCTCCATCATCCCCCCTGTTATTTTCTATCAGGCAGACAACTAAGGATCGTACTACATCACATATATTTCAATTTAATTTCAATATCTCAATAGACCTAAATTTGTTACAAATTAACACGTCACATTACGCCAGTCCCAAACAGCCTCTTTATAACTTTAACGTCCGTGCTTGTCTGTGTGGGTCTGTGGTTAATAAAAAAACGCAACTAATTCCCCTATTACATGCAACACCCATGCCAAATTTATAACTTATTGAAATTGCATATTTTTTTAAAGATGGCTAATTTCCAGAGATGAGAAAGTGTAAAGTTTTCCGACAGGCATGTTTTTAGGAGTTTTGCCTTTATTATCAATATGTTACTGAAAAAACCTCCAAGAGAACGCTTAAAAAGTAGGCAGTTTTGGGCGAATTTTATGGGTGTCAGCCGGAAAAAGTGTAAAGTTTCCCGACACCACCTGATTAGCCATAGACCCACACAGACGAACACAGACGTTTTTTGCGGCTGATCATGGCAACTGCATTGCTTTTCGAATGTTAGAGTGATATAGTCATTTTATGGAATTTATTCAACATCCGGCTATAACTTCCTTTGACTCAATTCATAATGCTGGGATATTTATGCAATTGTTATAAACTTTCAATTCAAAAAATGGATTAAAAATCATGAAAACTATACGTGTTTATGCAGATACTTCTGTTTTTGGAGGGCTATATGATGAGGATTTTCAGGAGGAGAGCAACGAATTTTTTGATGAGGTCAAAAAAAACAGATTTACTTTAGTTACATCCGCTGTAGTCCAAGCTGAAATTGAGCCTTCACCAGAAAAAGTAAAACTATTTTTTGAGGGGATAGTTGATATTGCCGAAATAGTAGAGGTTTCGGAAGAGGCGCTTCGGTTGCGCGATGCATATTAAATGCAAAGATTGTTACTCCCAAATATTCTGATGATGCACTGCATGTGGCTTTAGCTACTGTAGCAAATTGTTCACTAATTGTGAGTTGGAATTTTAAACATATTGTACATTTTGAAAAGATACCATTGTATAACGCTGTGAACATACTGAACGGATATACTGAAATGAAAATTTTTTCTCCCTTGGAGGTAATCAAATATGAAGATAACTAAGTTCAACTGTGTAGAAATGAAGCGTCGTGGCGCTGAAAAAGTTGCAGAACAAACAATGCATATGACGAAAGAAGAAGAGTTATCATTTTGGCAAAAACAAACACAGCATTTGAAGGACTATCAGAAGTTAATTAAGCACAAGCATATGAAAGTAGGTTTATGAATAGCACCGCCGGATCACGCGTCCTCGGAGCTGACAACCACGGCGGGCCGCTGGATTCCCGTTTTCACGGGAATGACGACTTTTTACGAGTTTATGCGTGAATGATATCACTTGGTGATGGGAAATAGTCCCCCTTTTTCCTGTTTTCTGTTTATGTAGTAACATTTAATGTAAGGCGACTCAAGCGGTTAATCTTGATGAAAATATTTTTCTTTACATGATATAATAAGTAAAGAGAATAACCTTAGGGAGGAAAATTATGAGTTTTACTACAGTTTCATCAAAAGGGCAGATAACACTTCCTTCTAACATGAGAAACAAGCTTGATATAAAACCAAAGGAGAAGGTTGAAATAACTGTCAGGGATGACGAGATAGTCCTAAGACGCGTGCCCTCTTTCAGGAGCCTTAGGGGGAGTATTCCCAGAAAAAAAGGTGATTCCCGCAGAGTTATGGAACGAGCTGTTGCTGATCATGTAACCGGAGAAGATAAATGAAAAGATATTTTGTGGATACCAATGTCTTTTTAAGATATCTTGTCAATGACGAGTCTGATCATGCTGACAGGGTTGAAAAACTTCTGGATAAAGCTGAAAAAGGACAGATAAAGTTGGTCACGGGTCCTCCTGTATTTTTTGAACTCGCATGGACATTAAAATCTTTTTACGGGATGAATAGAGATGAAATATATAAATGTCTTTTAAGTATTGCCGGTATTAAGGGGCTTGACATTGCCGATTGTGAGATTGTTATTGAGACGCTGGAGGTATACAAAAAATACACTGTAGATTTTGCAGATGCATATATCTCTGTCCAATCAAAAAAACTCGACACCAATGGGGTCGTGACCTTTAACAAAAAACATTTCAACAAGCTTGATCTGAATTTATATGCATTTTAAATTACAATCTGAATTATGATGGTATTACTGTCTTAAGCCTTCTTCTTCGGTATCCAAGAAGGAGGAAATCGTCCTTTTCCTTCTCTTCCATTTTCCGCAGAGCAAGATTAAAGAGAATTCTTCTTTCTTCTCTATCTCTCTTGGCCATTTTCCTGTAAGTTTTAAGACCAAGTTTTTCTCGTAAAACAAGGAAGTCCGCAGATGACACATCTTGATATTTTTTAACCCTTGACCTCATTGCCTGGCCTTTCTCTTCAATTCTATTAACTCAGATAAAGTATCATTATCAGGCTTTTCCGCCTGTTTTTCGAGGTAAGCCCAATCGATCTCTTTCAGGTATTTCATCACAAGTAGCTCCACCATCTCGCAGTCTACTTCGTATTTCCAGTGTTTGCATGCGTTAAGACGATCTATAATCAAGTCTTCAATTCCGATTATGCTGCACTGAATATCCATATCAAACTCTACAATCTCGAGTGTAGAATTTTCTTCAATCAATACAGAGGCAGGGACTTCTACAACAAGCATTAATTCGTCATGAATCCAGTACCTTCCTTCCTGTTTAAAACCTATATCTTTTAAAACACTGTCCAGAGCTTCTCTGTCAGAGTACGCAAGGTCTATATCCGAAGTAAAGTAAACCTCTCTTGAATAATAAGCAAGAGCACACCCTCCTATGATAACGGGAACGTCCTTCCCTTTCTGTTCAAGAAGCTTGCTGATAAGCGCAGTCATAAGAAGCTGTCTCTTTAAGGGAGATTCCGTATCCTTAATTATTTTTAATATTTTTTCAGTATTCATAATATTAACCTCACCAGCACCCCAAGTTGAGCGTTTTTCCTGTTCAACCTGCACTAATCTCCTGTCAAGAGCCTCTTGTTCGACCTAAAGGCTCTCGACAGGTAGGGTAGCTCGAACGAGTGGATAGACCTTCATCAACCAATAATCTTCCCTTCCCACAAATCCCGCAGAAAGTTTCTAAACGGCATTATTCGTATTGCTCCATGAATTCTTTCTTCTCTCTCGTTGCATACGACCAGGGCTTTACGCGGTGAATATTCTTCTGTAAACGCGATCAGAGACCGCAAGTCCCTTCTGTCAATGCGGGCAGTACCCTTAACTTCGATAGCAACCTCACCATTACCAAGCACGAAGTCAACTTCCACTCCTGACTTTGTCCTCCAGAAATTTATTTCATAATCCAGTCCGGTGTAGGACCTGTGGGCTGCCATCTCCATCAAAATGAAGTGTTCAAATGCCTTTCCGAACAGCTCGCCTTTCGCCTCTTCAATGCGCCGCTTTACTATTGCGCCTGCGACCCCCACGTCAAATAAATAGAATTTTGCCGCCCTGGTTATGACCTGACGGCTCTGCCTTTTCTTGAAGGGTTCGATCATGGTTCCAAGAAACGTATCAATGAGTATCTGGTAGTACTCTTTTACGGTTTTGGCATCCACACCGCATTCACGCGCTATGTTTGAAAAATTTGTAATTTCACCGTGGGAGTACCCCATTGCATCAAAGAACCTGGAAAATGCAGGAATGTTACGAGTCAATCCTTCATCAAAAACTTCCTCTTTTAAATAATCCCTGGTATAAGCCTTTAAAGCCATATTGCTGTTTTCATGGAGATAATGTTCCGGTATCATGCCATGATTCAACGCCCTCAACAGATCGAGGTCCTCAACTTCAGATGAAACAAGCGGAAACATTTCATAACGCCATGCCCGCCCGCCAAGCATGTTTGCCCGTCCTCTTTTCAATTTTCGTGCGCTTGACCCGCACAGGATAAATCGCAATCCCCTATTTTCTATCAGCCAGTGCACCTCGTCCAGGATTTGGGGGACCCTCTGGACTTCGTCTAGTATTACAGGATAGTCAAGGAGATGAGAATCCTTTGCAAGCAGGCGTTCCCGCAGTAAAGAGGGTTTTTTGGAGAGCTCAAGAAAGAGATCGGTCTGAAGGAAATCATATACCAGACTGTCGGGAAATTTCGCTTTCAGATAAGTAGACTTACCTGTTTTTCTTGGTCCCCACAAAAATGCAGATTTCCGTGAAGGCAGATCAATATTAAGCAGCCTCCTGATATTATACATTTTCGGACAACACTCCTAATAAGTTTAACTAATTAGGAATATGATGCCAGATAAATATACAATTGTCAATAAACCAAGTTGAGTCAGCGATTTGTCGCGAAGAGGTGTGCTTAGTGCAGATTGAGCAAGAAAATAGCTCAACTTGGGAATCCGGATTTATAGACAATGGGCAGCACAAGCCGAGTAGTCTCATCTCCTTCGATTTAGAGATAAAGACTCTCGACAGCTTTCCTTCCAGTGAACTCTTATGTTTACTGCTTTTCGTTTTTAGATGTGCTAAATCTTAGGTCTCCGACGTAAATAGGAACAGCCATCTTCAACATCAGAGTGTAAAAAAGAGCGCCGACAGCCCAGATACCGACAGTAACCATTATCTCCAAATCGGTTGGCGAATATTCATAGATCTCACCCAGAGTGCCGGGCACAAAACCCGGTACAACAAGTCCCATGCCTTTTTCTATATAAACACCAGTAATCACCAACACACAGGCCAGATTCAGAAAGAAAAAATCCTCCCGCTTCTTTGGAGATAAAAACAGTAAAAATGCCGTCACATTACAGGCCAAAGCAGTCCACATCCATGGAACCAGGCGAACATGTCCATGAAGGCCGAAGTACATATATTTTATAGGGGCAACATGTACAGTACCAGAATAGAACTCCTTGAACGCCTCCGCTCCGAAAAGAAACAGGTTCAATCCCATAGCGTAGGCTATAAGCTCTGCTATCTTGAATATTGCCTTGTTATCTATCTCCACCCGAGATATTTTGCGAATGATCTGGAAGATTATCAACATCAGGGCCGGCCCGGAACAGAAAGCCGAGGCAATAAAGCGTGGGGCAAGAATAGAAGCATTCCAGAAAGGCCTGGATGGAAGTCCATTATAAAGAAAGGCCGTAACCGTATGGATGCTGACGGCCATAGGAATCGAAAGGATAACAAGCGGCCTTACCAGTGTCATGCTGTATTCTTCGTTGTGCGAGATTTTATAGAGCACGTAAAAAACAATAAAGATGTTTAGACACAGGTAACTGTTAAGAACAATAACATCCCAGGCAAGAAGCGAACGAGGAAAATTCATCGTTCCAAAAATAGGCAACAAGTGCCAAACCCTCTCAGGATGTCCCATGTCGACTATAATAAACATAATACACATTACAATTGCGGTTACGGCCAGTATCTCTCCAAACAGTACGATCTCTTTTATAGGCTTGAAGTTGTAAATATAGGCAGGTACAACAAGCAGCACCGCCGCGGCAGCCACACCGACAAGAAACGTGAAGTTAGATATATACAGACCCCAGGAGACTTGATCACGCATAGCAGTAACAATAAGCCCTTTATTTAGCTGCACAATATAAGCCCCTCCGCCCAAAATGGCCAAAAAGGAAAGAAACCCCACCCAGATATAATAGGTACGGCTACCTTTAACAAGCGCTTTGAGCGCCGTAAAAAAATTCCGGATTAAATCAAACATGTTATCCTCCCAAAAAACAGTCTCAGAGTCTCAGAGAGTAAACTTTCCCCTCTCTTTCTCCCCGTTCTTTTCTTGATTCCGGCTCAACCGGCTTCCCTTTCCGGTCCAACTGGATTATGTAGCGAAAAAGTAGAAAAACTTTGGATTAGTGTTCAGGTCGTCTTTAAGTCTGAAAACGCGTTTATTCTCTATGCAGTAACGAATCTCGCTGTCCGGGTCCAGAAGATTTCCAAATTTCCTGGCGCCAACCGGACATATCTCCACACATGCCGTATATCGCCCAGGCTGATGTCTTGTCCTCTGGATACAGAATGTGCATTTTTCCACAACGCCCTTATATCGTGGACGATTTCCGAGATAGTGGGTGCTCTTATTTATTTCTTCCTTCGGGATTCCAGGCTCAGCCCAGTTAAAATGACGCGCTCCGTACGGACATGCCGCCATACAATACCGGCAACCAATACACCAGTTGTAGTCAATAACAACGATTCCGTCATCTTCTTTCCAAGTGGCCTTTGTCGGACAAACCTTTACACATGGTGGGTTCTCACACTGCTGGCATTGCACCGGCATGTAGAAATGCCCTGGTTCCGGCACCTTAGATGGATTGTAATACTTATTAGCCTCCTCCAGATCCACCCATTTTTCTCCTTCTTTAAACGTAAGAACAGTGATCCAGTGAATCTGTGGATTCCTTGACTGGTTGTTTTCACCAACGCATGCGTATACACATCTGCGGCAGCCTATGCACCTGGAAAGATCCAGGCCATATCCAAACTTAACTCCGGGTATAGCTTTGGTGGCCTTAACCTCAATAGGTAATTTGTATTTTTCGGAATACTCACGTTCCAGGCGTTCAATAACTGCGCTCACCTCGCTAGAATTCATCTCGCGAAAGTGTTTCTGAAAAAATGCATCCCATATGGAAGCATCAGAGGTATTGGGTATTGCGATAGCAGCCGCTCCGGCAGCCATCCCTTTAAGCATACTTCGTCTGCTTACCCTGCGTTCTTTAGTAAGTTTATCCTTTTTTTCGTTCATGTTAATTTTGTCCAGAGTCTCCTTTGTAATAGTTCATCAAACACACATATTTCTACCTGATATCTATCGGTTTAACCGGCGGCGGTTTAGGCACAAGCGGTTTGAACCTAGGCTGATGCGGATTATGACAATGAACACATAATCTATAGACCTTTTTACCATTCCACTCACCGGTACGCTTACCGTGAACACCGGCCTTCCAGTCTCTAAAAATTGTGCCATGGCACTGGCCGCATAGGTAATAGGACTCTTCAAAACTTATGAGTTTACCGCTTGCCAATCTCAATACGTCCCGGTTGTCAGGGTTGTGGCAATCCAAACACCAGCGCTGATCTTCCGCATGATTTTTAAGTTCTATATTGGTATGAAACATCTCCAGTTTACGCCTGGTCGGATTAACCTCCATATCCGCATGACAATCGGAACAAGGAAATATTCCTTCGGAAAACGGTGGCGGAGGCACAAAGTATTTGGGCAAATCACGTTCGACTTTTGATTCACCTGACTTGTTAGAGTGCGAACCTTCATGTGTGGCAACAACAACTATTGGTTGCAGTAAAGTGAAAAAAAACATAACAATTAAAATCAGTACTATTCTCAATTCTATTCCTCCGTTACAAGACTAAAAGTAAAAGAGCCCTGAGCACCTTCCAGTATATCAGTCCAGGTCCCCTTAAGCAGCTTTTCTCCCTCGCGCTGCGCGCTAAAGACAAACAAGTGATCTTTATACTGTGTTCCTCCGTTAGCCACGGCGCGGAAAAACAATTTTCCATTTTCAATCTTAGCGTCCTTAATAGTTACATTTTCAAAAGTTTTATCCATGGAATTAAGAACTCCGGTTACCATATCATTCGAGTTTTTAATATCCAGAGAAAAGGTTGGGTTGGCACTTCCTGTCTGTTGAGCTGTTCCAAACCATTTACCGGAAAAATCCAAGTTCTCTTTTTGTGAGTTCTGCTGGGCGCACCCAAGCAGAATAAGAAAGGCTGCAAAGGCGATAGCGGCAAACTTTTGACTCCTCACTATTATCGACATTTAATAAATTTCTTCTCCTTTACGGACTCGGGGTAGTCAGCACTACAATCTTCTGATCCAAGCGCTTAAGGATCTCCCTCGCATATGGAGGGTTATGAAAGCCCCTGCTACCCTCCCGCTTGAGAATATCAATAAGCTCAGCCACAGCCTTGGCCTCGGCCGAGGATTTATCCTCCAACTTATCATAGCGCATGGAGGCATCTTCAAGTCCTGCGGTTATTTCGCTTTGTATATCCTCAAGCACCTGATATACTTCTTGACCATCGTGACAGCCGGTGCAAGTCTCCTTGACCGCATCTATCGAATGTCCATCGGCTATACCGGCATGACAGATCGAACAGTCGACAAGTTCAGCCATCTTGTCGGGTGAACCCTGGATACCCGGAACAGACTTGCCCATGCGCATGGCTACTTGAGCTTTGTGACAATAAGTGCAGTCACGTTTCACCTCGTTGTGATGACAACCAAGGCAATCATTGCGCTGCTTTATAATTGTGCCATGCCGGTTTTTGTTTTCGTGGCAGACATTACAATCAATTCCGGCAGCAATATGTCCTGGATGTTTAAAGCGTATATCATATTTTTCCTGCACACGTTCCTCAAATCCTTCATGGCAACGGTCACAGGTCTCTTTTTTTACAGTTTCGTGTTTGGGCAGAAGACTAAGTAGAAGGTGCTCGCCTTTGGGATGACATTTAAGACAGCTGGTGGTCTTCTGGTCATGACAGGCAAAACAGGCCTCCATTCTCGGGCGGTTGGTCTGTGGCACATGTTTATCATGTTTCACATTATAGTGACAATCCGTGCATATGGCGCCTATGTCCTGAATATGCATATCATGTGGAAACTTTATTTTCATCACATTGTATATAAAACCCTGGTTGTCGCCCTTCTCAGTCATAGTGCTGTGACAACGCATACAATTTTCATTTACTCGTTCCGGATGTGCCGAAAAATCCTTTGGAGGGATAATGGGATAGTGCTCCTGGGCATGGCACTCAGGACACTTCACTTCATCCGGATGCACCTTGGACTCCACAAGAAAATCCTTCCCCCACATCTGGTAATGACATGTAAGGCAAAACTGCTGGTTTGATGTTGTGAAGGTCTCCAGGGCCAGCACCAGCAAAGTGGGAACTGATAATAAAAACGGCAATAGGATCAAAAAAGTTTTTAATTTTAGTTTCGGAATATGTATCATCTAACCTGTTTCCTTGGATTCACGTATATAGTTCTTGTAAGCGAATCTTTAAATCTTTCTTATCCATACTTTGGTGTCCATAAGCGCTTCCCCTCCGCCTATAGGATCAATTTTGAGCGAAACTATCGGCTTTGGATTGACCCCTTTTTCTTCCCACCATAAAAGTTTTGTAGTTTTAATTTCGCTCTCAAATGGAATAGCCCTGGCGATTCTGCCAAATTCAGTATGCCCAACATTGTCGCTTATAGCTATGCACTTGGGATGAATTCCCTGTATGCCTTTAAGCTTTATTTTTATAGAGGACACCTTCGAAACTATCATTACATCCTCTGAGTCACGAAGACCAAGACGTGACATGGTATCTGCGTTCATGAAAGCAGGATTATCGTGAATAATCTCTGTAAGCCACATACAGTTGGCTGTTCTATCGTGTGTATGTACTCTGGTCTGGTAAACAATCAGGCTGAATTCCTCTTCCTGGATATTTTCGAGCACAGGAATCATAGTGTAGGTCGGAAGCGGATTAAACCCAGCCTTTTCCAGCTTTTTAGAGTAAATTTCGAACTTTCCGGATGGCGTATTAAAACCTTTTTTACGGTATATACGGTACTTGGGTTTGGCAGACTCATCGTACCAAAAACCTTTCTTTTTCAGGTACTCCAACCCTCCAGCCTTTTTGAGTCCTGATATTCCTTCGATCTGGGCCTCAAGATATTGGCGTGGCGTAAAATCAAAGTATTTTTTCATTTCGCCATCCAGTCTTTGGGCCAGGGTGATCAGAAAGTTAGTAATACTCACAGATTCGCCAAGTGGTTTAATCAGAGGTTGCCTGAGCGAAACAAAGGGGACCATCTCAAAAGCGGGTGGGCTTTCCAACTCCCAGCGTTCCGCAAAGGTTGCCGCCGGCAGTACCATATCAGCATATTTAGCAGTTTCAGTATATACGGAATCTATACAGACAAAGTAAGGAATCAATTCCTCATCTTTCAAGATCTGCTGTATAAATCCGCTCTCCGCCCTGGAGTAAATAGGGTTGTATTGATAGGTCATAAACAGACTGACATTAGCACTGCCATCTTTGATCATAGGAAAAACGCGTGACGGCACTTCATACATCGCCAGCGGGAACTTTGAAGGGTGAAGCAGCTCACTTTTGATATTAGGAACCGGAGGAACAGGTTTTGGTTGATCGAAAGTATACTGCCTAGGCAGGCAGTACCCGCCCTTAACATCCACGTTGCCGGTAATTGCATTTAGAAGTGCTATAGCTCTTTCGCTATCAACACCATTTACGTGTTTGCCGACACCACCGGTGGAAACGGTGCTCGCCGGCTTGCTTCCTGCAAACTCCCTGGCCAACCGCTTAATATCAGCCGCTTTTACTCCGCTTATTTTTTCCGCCCATTCAGGAGTAAACCCCTTAAGATGATGTTTGAGTTTTGATGCTGAATAGTTACACCAGTGCGATATGAAGTCATTGTCGTAAAGATTTTCATCCATAATGACATGCGCCATGGCAAGAGCCACAGCTCCGTCGGTTCCAGGCCTGATAGGATACCATTCGTCGGCTCTGCCGCCGGTTTGCGTAAGCCTTACATCAAATACAACCATCTTGGCTTTAGGTTTGATCAAAGAACCTTCTTTTCTCAGCCCCCTGGCCTCAGTGATTCTCTGCACAAAGCTTGTCCTAAGGTAATGAGCTTCGTAAGGATTTGAGCCGAATATAAGAAGATACTGGGTATTTGCGACATCAGGCACTTCATAGTCAGCTCCCCATGAAAGCTGCTGAGCAACCCTTTTGTTCCAACCGCCGACCGGATGATTTACAAGCGCATTAGGAGACCCAAAGGCATGGCAGAAACGACGTGTAATATCCTGGGTAGTTATGTCCCTGTCAGACTGAAAAACAAACTCCTCCGGTCTGCCATTACTTTTTAAGTCGTTAAGCCTCTGGGCGAGTTCGACATAAACCTCTTCCCATGTTATTTTCTTCCATTTGCCTTCACCACGTTTTCCTACACGCTTGATAGGCGCAAGCAGGCGGTCCGGATCATATACTTTATTAAGACCGGCCTGTCCCTTGGCACACATTCTGCCCCGGCTGTTGGGATGATCCGTGTTCGGACCTATCTTTATCAGTCCGCCATAAGCCGTGAATCCGAAGTTACCACAACGCGCATAGCAGTTAAGGCAGGTACTGGGAACCGCCTTCAAAAACTTTCCGGTAGTCCGGGAAACTTCACTACCACCCTCGACAAGCTCCATTGCCTGGGCCATGTGGTCGAAAGACTTCTCCAACCCTAGAAGCAGCCCACCCATGGCGGTATATTTAAATAAATCTCTACGTGATAACTTCATCTTTTTATCTTCTCCCCCCCTAATGCAGCGGAACCGACTGACCACCTACAACCACCGTAAAGCGCATGGCGAAGATACCGATCATGGTTAGCAAAGAGGCAAAGGTCAGCCACTTAAAGGAATTCTTAGTCTTGGGGTAATAGACAATAAACAGAGGTATGAGTGAGCCTAGAACAATCTCTATTCCGATAAATTCCATGGAGAATTTTCCCCACAAAAGAAGATGCGCAGCTTCAAAGGCCTCCTTACTTGATGTCAGAATTACCAAGACGGCATTAAACAGTAAAAACATGTCTGTAATTATGGCCGCACCCAGAAAACCGCCCAGTCCATGGATAAGCTTTGCATCTTTTTGTCTCTCTTCGGCAGTGGCGTTTTTCATCAGAAAAACATTTCGTACTATGGCCATAATTATCATAAGAGCTATTCCGGAAACCATAGCTGAAACAATAAAAAGTGTCGGCATCAGCGAGGTGTTCCAAAGAGCTCGCCCCTTGCCCAAAGCAAGAATAAATCCGGTATATCCATGTACTGCAATAGCCAGGGGAATACCGATAATCGCAAAAAACTTCGACATCTTATGATTATTTGAATAGACAAAATAGGCATAGATAGTAGCCGAAATTGGGTAAACGGTAAGCAGAATTACACCGTAAGTTATTGGAGATTTAAAGTTCACATATCCCGGCAGATAGGTCATTAGATGCCAGGCCCTTAAAGGCTGAGTCATGTCAACAAGAAGATTCAGAGGGGCCAGGACAAGGCATAAAGGCGCAAGAATAGCTCCGATCCTACCAAGTGGTTTGTATTCAACTTTTCCGCCCAGAACAGCAATCACAGAGATAACAAAAGAACCGGCGCTTAACCCTGTAAAATAGAAGTACTGCGCAATCGGAAGCTGAAACGGCATCAAATGCGGCGCATTATACAGTACCGTCACCTGACTTCCAACGTCCATAATCTTCCCCCCTCTTTTACTATGCTTTATTTATTTTATTGCTTCAAACAAAAACTTGTTTAAGCGGGCCGACTAAAACAACCAGCTTAAATCAATACGGCTCATGGAAATGGACATGATCTATATCTATTCCCTTTGTAGGATCCATGGCATCGGCATCAGCACCGATATAAAACACATGCGGCTGAGTATCCAAAGCCGGCTTAAGTGTAACAACCGGGTTCGTAGACATAAGCTGCGAGATTTCACTGTTAGGGTCGTTTATATCACCAAATATAAGAGCACGTCCCAGGCATGTTTCGACACAGGCCGGCAACAAACCGGCGTCAAGCCTATGAGCACACCAGTCACACTTTTGTACAATTTTGCGTAATGGATTTATATAACGAACATCATAAGGACATGACGCCATGCAGTACATACAACCGATGCAGCGGTGCATGTTTACCATTACTATGCCGTCATCCCGCACATAGGTGGCTTTAACAGGGCAGTTTCTATTACATATAGGCTTTGCACAGTTATTACAAAAACTGGGAAGAAAGTGACGGCTTACGTCAGGATAGCGTCCCTTCTCTATAACCTTCACCCATGTCCTAAACTTGCCTAACGGCACTTCGTTTTCGCTCTTGCATGCTACGGAACAACTTTGGCACCCGACACACCTTCTTAGATCCACCAGCATTGCGTAACGTATTTTCCGCTTTCTACCGTCCCGGCTTGGTTCAAGCTCTTTAGCCATTGTTTATCTCTCCGGCTGACAATTAAGTTATAGATTGGATATTCAATCACCATAGACTCTTTCTACTTTATCTATCTTTTCTATTCTCCAAGAAATTTAAAGTTGTATATCATTAAAAAGTACGCTACAAAAGCCAGAAGAAAAATAGCCCCTTTAAAAGCAACACGTCCTAAGGCAACGCTATCAAGGGTGAACTTAGGTTCATCCGTAAAACTCACATCGTCGGTCATAATGCTTACAAGGGCCGACCCCATAATGATAAGCAGTGAAATATAGACTAAAGCGAGAATAATTATTTTAAAAACAATCACAGTTAAGCTCCTCTTACTAATCCTTAGATTTTCGATGCCATGAAATTAAGATTATCTCCACTTATATCAGGTTTCACAAAAAACGATGATAGAATAGCAACATTAATGCCAGGCTGGTAAAACAGCCCGGTTCTTCTTTATTTAAAGGATAAATAAAGAATCGGGCTGTTTTTTTGAGCGAAGTTAAATGTAGTGATATCACACAAATAATGTGTGATATCACTATTTTCATTTTTATTACTACTCGAGAAACTTTTTCGGATCACGGTACTCGTGACATATAACACAATTCTGCTTAGCCTGCTTCTTGGTCACCTTCCATATATGAGGCTTATGGCAGGAATTACATTCAAGACCCATTGATTCTATATGCATCTGATGAGCACCGGTAACAGGCGCATTTATATGACATTTCAAACAGATCTTCCAGTCCGGTCGGACTTTCCCATGCGGTTGATGACAGGTATAGCAATCAAACTGCATAGGAGCATCATCTGCAAGGTCTATCTCTATCGCACTGGCCACTACCTCAGGCTTGGCCATATTGTAACGGGCATCAAGGGTTGCCGCGTCCAGAACTTTTTTCTGGTACTTCTCGTCTCCGTGACAGAATAGGCACTTTGCCCTGTCCGGCCTATAATCCTTCGTCCTGTCCGTGTGGCAGTTCAAGCATGCAAGCTGCTCCATACCAACCCCGTGAACCTCTTTGCCCTCGTGACATCGCACGCAGAACCGCTCCTCCGCAATAAACTTGTGAGTTACATAGCCGTGACACTTGGCACACTCTATCTGTTCCATGAAATAATGCTTCGCATGGCTAGGAGACTTATTGATCTTTTTTGCTTCAGGGTGTTTTTTGTTCGTCTCCCAGTGACACTCTACACAAAACTTCCATGATACTATGGTCTTTCCATGACGGTCGGGCACCGATTTCGGTCTGAGGAAAATAAAGCTCAGCAGAAGTCTGTTTTGTTCTGCAATAGATATTTGATGGCATTCGTGGCAGTTTATATCTTTATGCTCACTGGTAGCCCATGCATCATAAGCGGACTGCATAAGATGGCAACTGACACAAAACTTAGGGTTGTTCTGGGTGAAATCGTACATCTTGAAGGCAGCAAGACCGCCTCCGATTATAATAACCAGTAGAAGAAAAGCAACTAGAATCTTACCTTTTATTGGTATTTTTTCTTTAAATATACTGCCGATTCTGCCCATTTTAATTCCCCCTTTTTTTTACGGTTTATAAGGCAGTCAGAAGCCGGCATAAAAACATGAGCCCGGCTCTTCCCATTCAGCAGTTATTTTGCAAAATTCATTCCTTCATGGCTTCATAAGCGGCTCTAACGGTTTTATCTATATCCTTGGATGTGTGCGCCAGGCTGATGAACCCTGATTCGAACTGGGAAGGTGCAATATTGATTCCTCTTTTCAGCATGCCGAGAAAATATCCGGCAAACTTTTCTGTGTCAGCGGTCTTGGCTGAATTGAAGTCCACCACTTCCCTATCCGTAAAATATGTGCAGAACATTGTTCCTGCACGGTAAAACCTGACTTTCACACGCGCTCTTTTGGCAGCAGCTTTCAAACCTTTTTCAAGCGCATCTCCAGAGGCTTTCAGTTTTTTATAAGTATCTTTTTTCGCCAGTGTTTTAAGGGTTGCTATTCCAGCTGTCATGGCAATAGGGTTGCCCGAAAGCGTGCCAGCCTGATATACCGGCCCTTCGGGAGATATTCGGGACATTATTTCCTCTTTTCCTCCGTAAGCGCCGACCGGCATGCCTCCTCCGATCACCTTTCCAAGACAGGTAAGATCCGGCTTTATCTTGAATTGCTGCTGCGCTCCTCCAAAGGCAACTCTGAAACCGGTCATAACCTCATCGAAAATCAATACTATGCCGGACCTGAGAGTTTCCTTACGAAGAGTCTCTAGAAATCCAGGCACGGGAAGAACACATCCCATGTTTCCGGCAACCGGCTCGACAATAACGCAAGCGATCTTTTTCCATTGCTTTTTAATCATAGATTTAAACGTCTTGATATCGTTATAAGGCAGAGTGATCGTATTTAACGCATAACCTTCAGGCACACCCGGGCTGTCCGGAACCCCGAGGGTCATAGCTCCGGACCCTGCTTTTACAAGCAGTCCGTCGGCATGACCGTGGTAACAACCTTCAAATTTTATTATCTTATCGCGGCCGGTAAAAGCTCGTGCAGCGCGGATGGCGCTCATTGTTGCCTCGGTGCCAGAATTCACCATTCTTACTTTCTCCATTGAGGGGTAGGCCTGGATCACCATTTCAGCCAGTTCAGTTTCAAGCTTGGTCGGCGCTCCATAACTTGTTCCGTTTTCGGCAGCCTTTTTTATCGCTGAGACAACCGTTCTGGGCGCATGCCCCAGAATGAGCGGCCCCCAGGAAAGAACATAATCGATATAGCTGTTTCCATCGATATCGTAAATTTTAGACCCCTTGCCACTTGAGATAAACAAAGGTGTGCCACCGACGGATTTAAAAGCCCTGACAGGGCTGTTTACACCACCCGGCATAAAACGCTGCGCCTTTTTAAAGGCTGCTTTAGATTTGTTTAACTTCATTTCCAAATTCTTTTCCAAATTCTTTTTTCTGCTCATTTAGTCCTCTCACTTCGTATTCTGATCGATTTTGCGTGTCCATCAAGACCCTCAAGGCGGGCGATAGACTCAACTGTGCCTGATAGGGAGTCAAACGCCTCTTTGGTAAAGGAAATCAGGCTTGATCTCTTGATAAAATCATACACCCCCAGCGGAGAAAAGAACCTTGCGCTGCCTCCGGTCGGAAGGGTATGGTTGGGGCCTGCCGCGTAGTCTCCAAGCGCCTCCGGTGTCCAGGGGCCTAAAAACACCGCCCCTGCATTTTTGATTCCGGAAAGAAGCTTTTCAGGTTTTTCGGTTATAACTTCAAGATGCTCAGGCGCGATGCGATTGGCGATACGGACAGCTTCCTCAAGATCAGAGGTAATTATAGCGACACCGTAGCTTTCGAGAGATTTAGAGGCAATAGCTTTTCGCCTAAGTTTTTTTATATGGCGGATAAGCTCTTGGTTTACCTGTTTTGCAAAAGCTCTTGAAGGAGTCAGCAGCATGGCGGATGCTATCTCGTCATGCTCGGCCTGCGCCAGCATATCGGCCGCCACAAAGCCAGGGTCGGCCGTATCATCGGCTATAATAAGGATCTCGCTCGGCCCTGCAATCATATCTATATCAACAACTCCGAAAACCATGCGCTTGGCAGTAGCCACATATATGTTGCCGGGACCAACGATCTTATCCACCTTTGGCAGAGTTCGTGTGCCGTAAGCCATGGCTGCAACAGCCTGCGCGCCTCCGATTCCAAAAATTTTCTTCACACCAAGCATATCAGCCGCCACCAGAACGTATGGATTTATCTGTCCTCCAGGCATAGGCACACATATTAATATTTCCTTTACTCCGGCCGTCTGGGCCGGAATTACGTTCATAAGCACTGATGAAGGATATGACGCCTTGCCGCCCGGCACATAAACACCAACCCGTTCAAGCGGCCGGATAAGCTGCCCCATAAGAGCGCCTTTGCTGTCCTGAAAAGACCATGACTCTTCCTTCTGGCGCGCATGGAAAGCTGTTATTCTTTCTGCGGATTTTTCGATAGCCAGCACAGCCTTTTTTTCGACCGACTGCCACGCCTTTTTTATTGCTGTTCCCGGTATTTTCAGGCTGCGCAACCGAATGTTGTCAAACTGCTCGGTGTAGCTTCGAACAGCACTGTCTCCATGCCGGATTACATCATCTATTATCACGTTGACCCTGCTCTCAACATCGCCGGCGCTCCCCATACCGCGGCGCTCAAAGCTGTTTAGAAAATCCTCAAATTTTTTTGTGCCCGCCCCTAATATCCTAACGCCTGTCAACTGCTCCCCCTGTTTTTTGGTCTGTTTATTAGTTTTGATCGGTTTTGAGCCGTCCCATCTTCAGCAAGTATTCAAACAGGATAATTCACCTAATGTTACTGCCTTTTATCAGCAACAGGCACAACACTTGTTACCCGCTCCATGGGAATGGTGATCCAGCCGGAAGATGATTCCATATGCAGATTTTCTTCACCCATCTCAACCAGCCTGCCACGGTAGAGGATACCACCGGCCATAACCTCCACTTCGTGCCCAACTAACTCAAAATAGTTGTACATAACACATACCTAAAAATTTATGACGATGAAAATACGGAAGCAATAGTTTTTTGTATCTTCTCCGCCGCTTCCTTCGGATTTGGGGCATTACGAACAGGGCGACCCACAACAATATAATCCGCACCGTTACGAAATGCCTCTTCAACACTTACAACTCGTTTTTGGTCATCTGTCAAGCGGTTTTCGACCGGCCGTATGCCGGGAGATACAATAAGAAAGTGCCCACCAAGTTCGGTGCGAAGCCTAGGGACTTCAATACCCGACGATATAACTCCATCACAGCCAAGCTTTAAAGCACGCCGTGCCCTGGAGAGGACCAAGTCCTCTACATCGCACTGAAAGCCCAGGTCGTCCATGTCTCCTCTATCCAAACTTGTCAACACGGTAACAGCCAGTATTTTTAAATCGTTTTTTTCTGCAGCCGCAGCCTCCATCATAGCGTCATTGCCGTGCACCGTTGTAAAAGAAACTCCCCTGTTTTTAAGCTGTCTGACAGCCTTGGCAACGGTTTCGGGCACATCGAAAAACTTAAGATCGGCAAATACCTTTTTGCCCCTCTCAAGAAGCCATGTGATCAGGTCGAAATATCCTCCTGCCATAAACAGTTCCAGGCCAAGCTTATAGAAAGAGACGGAATCACCAAGAAGTTCAACAAAATCCCGAGCCTCCCGACTACTTGGAAGATCGAGGGCGAGAATAAGCCGTTCTTTTTCCGGGATTTGCTTTGCCGGTGGAAGTGTTTTATCTGTATGCATAATTTATGGTGTAGTCTAGTTTCTATCTTTCGGCATGTCAAGCAAGCGGATTTCCCCGGATCAGATACAGGTAAATACCAATGATTTTATGTTAATATATTGGAGCTTAATCCAGCCATAACGGGGCTGAAGCCCAAAAAAATAAATCAGGGCAAATGGTTTTGAGTTTATGCCCTTACCCAGTTTAGAGGAGGTATGTTTGTATGCCAATATACGAATATATATGCGATGATTGCAAAAAAATTACCGAGGCAATGCAGAAAATAACTGAGGAACCTCTCAAAAAATGTCCAAAATGCTCTGGAAACCTGCGAAAGCTGGTTTCAAACACATCTTTTGTTCTAAAGGGCGGCGGATGGTACAAGGACGGATATAGCTCTACACAGACCAGTAAAACTTCTACCACTAAACCTGCGCCCACAACACCCAAAAGTACAACCGGAGGCGAATCCAAACCAAGCAAAAAGAAGGCCGAGACGGTTGCCGCATAGGATTTCGGTTCATGTTCCGTTTTCGCGCTTCAAGGAGTTTGCAGACCGTGCCCGGAGAGCCAGGCGGGACCTTGAGTTTTACTTCAGCGCAGAGGTGCTGGACAGGACAACGGATTCGGACCTGCATGAAGCCGCAAGACTCCTTGATTATTCTCCTCGTATAATACTGCATTCCCCTTTTATGGATCTTTCTCCCGGGGCTGTTGATCCAAAAGTCCGCGAGGTAACCCTGGAAAGGTATCGTCAGATGATCAAAGCCGCAACGCTGCTTAACGCCGGCATGATTGTCTTCCACTCGGGCTATGAAAAGTGGAAGTACTCCCTAAACATGAAAATCTGGCTTGATGCCTCGGTAAAAACATGGGAAGTGATACTAAAGGAGACTGAGGAGTCAAAAATACGTATTGCTTTAGAAAACATCTTTGAGGACAACCCAGAAAACCTTGTACAGCTGATGGATGCAATGAATCATCCCAGGCTGGGCCTATGCTTTGACACCGGTCATTTTAATCTGTTCTCCACACTCAGCATTGAAGAGTGGCTGGATAAAATACGCGATTACATAATGCATCTGCATATTCATGACAACGACCGCACCGGAGATAATCACGCACCACCTGGTAACGGAACGTTTCCGTTTAAGAGGTTTTTTGCCTGGCTTAGTCAAAACCTGCCGTCTCGGAACTTTCCTTCGATGACTCTTGAAGCCCACTCTGAAAAAGATGCCCTTACAGGTCTTAAACGGCTAAAAGAGATCCTCCCTAAGAAAGAAAATGAGTAGAACTGTAAGCGCTCCGGATATACAGAACGAATTCCTTGTAGACACACACTGCCATCTCCAGATGGAGCAGTTCAACGGGGACCTCGAAGAAGTGATCGAGAGAGCAAGGAATTCCGGAGTTCGATCCCTTATTCTTATCGGCACCGACAGCAGAGATAACCCGGAAGCCCTTGCTCTTGCCGAAAAAAAAGAATTTATCCATGTTGCGGCCGGCATACATCCTCATGATGCTTCATCTCTTGATGACCGGCTTTTATCCGAACTTAGGCGGTGGCTTTCACATCCCAAGGTGGTTGCAGTTGGTGAAACCGGTCTTGACTACCACTACATGCATTCACCCCGCGAAGTTCAGCGAAAAGCTTTTATGCAGCATATCGAGCTTGCAAAACAGATGAACCTGCCGCTTGTGGTCCATAGCCGTGAAGCAAACGACGAAACCATGGAGATACTGCGTATGCAAAGCCGGGACATCGGACCGGGAGAAAAACTTCGTGGAGTGATTCACTGCTTCTCAGGAGATAGAGCCATGGCCGAAAGAGCGGTCGAAATGGGGTTTTATATCTCCATAACAGGGCCGGTTACGTATAAAAAATCAGAGGCGCTTCGCCAGGTGGTAAAGTCCATTCCTATAGAAAACATGCTTCTTGAAACCGATGCGCCGTACCTTTCTCCTGTTCCGCTTAGAGGCAAAAGGAATGAACCTGCATATATGGTGCACACGGCCCAAAAGATAGCAGAGCTTAAAGGCCTAAGCCTTAATGACGTGGCCAGGATAACATCCTTGAATGCACATATATTATTCGGTATTGGCGAGCCGGCTGAAAAAGGTCGTATAGCCTACCGCATAAGAAACTCCCTCTACCTGAACATCACAAACCGCTGCACCAGCAGATGCTCTTTCTGTGCAAAAGACACGGATGCCTTTGTAAAAGGGCATAATCTCAAATTGAAAAAAGAACCAAGTGCGGACGAGATTATCCAGGCCATTGGTGAACCGGAAAACTGCAATGAAGTGGTATTTTGCGGATACGGAGAACCTCTTTTACGACTGGATACGGTAAAATACGTTGCCTCCTGGATTAAATCAAAAGGTTTAAAAGTCCGGGTAAACACCAACGGCCATGCCAACCTGATTCACAAAAAAAACATTCTGTCAGAACTTAAAGGACTGGTGGATGTATACTCGATAAGTTTAAACGCGCAGAACCGGGATATTTATAACCGCATCTGCCAGCCCGGCATTGACAGGGCTTGGGACGGAACGGTAGATTTTATTCGCAAAGCGGTTCAAACAGGTGGCGCCGAGGTGGTTGCCACGGTGGTCGATATGCCCGGTGTTGATACTAAAGAGTGTGAGAAAATCGCATATAGTCTTGGCGCAAAGTTCAGGGTGCGTACATTTAACGTGGTGGGATAACGTGGAGAAAATAATGATAAAAAAACAATTTTTTTTAATAATGGTTTTGTTAATCGCTATCGCGGGCTTTCCTTTGAAAGCACTTTCCGCCACCCAGGTAAGAGAGGAATTTCTTCATAACGGGCTAAAAGTTCTTATTCTTGAAAATCATAAAGCGCCGACCGCGACTTTTCAGATCTGGTACAGGGTGGGATCAGCCTCTGATCCGCTAGGCAGAACCGGAATCAGTCATCTTCTTGAACATATGATGTTTAAGGGTACGGAAAAATACGGTCCGAAAACATTTTCTCAGACAATTAAACGAGCCGGGGGCAGAGATAACGCCTTTACATCCAAGGATTACACAGGTTACTTCCAGTTACTTGCATCCGGCAGGATCGATATTTCGATAGAGCTGGAAGCGGACCGTATGACGAATTTACTTCTTCAGGAAAACGAGGTTCTGTCGGAACGGGATGTTGTAAAGGAAGAAAGAAGGCTTCGTTACGAAGACGACCCGCAAAGCCTTGTTTATGAAGAGGTTATTGCGGCCGCTTTTAAAAGTCATCCGTACAGGCGGCCGGTAATCGGCTGGATGGCCGACTTAAACAGCATTATTCGCCAGGACCTTGTGGATCATTACCGCAAGTATTACGCTCCGAACAACGCAGTTATAATCGTGGTGGGTGATGTGGATCCGGATGCCGTAATGGAAAAGATAACAGAAGCTTTCGAGGCTATACCAACCGGTCCGGAGATAAGAAGCCTCGGCATGTCCGAAGCGCCGCAGACAGGAGAGAGGCGGGTTTATGTTAAAAAAGAAGCAGAGCTTCCCTATCTTTTGTCTGTCTTTAAAGTGCCGACAATACCCCATGCCGACAGCTATGCGCTGGATGTCCTATCCACTATACTTTCCGAAGGTAAAAGCTCACGGCTGTATAGCTCCCTCGTATATGACAAAAAAACCGCCTTATCGGCCTGGGCGGCCTACGATGGAATTTCAAGGGGTCCGGGCCTTTTCTACCTGGGTGGCACGGCATCGCCTGGAACAACAGCAGATGTCTTGGAAAACGGATTGCTTGAAGAGATTGAACGGCTCAAGCAGGAACCGCCGGCTGAGCGAGAAGTACTCAAGGCTAAAAATCAGGCGGAAGCATCCTTTATCATGGAGCAGGACTCGATATACATGCAGGCAAAAACCCTTGGAACATTCGAATTGACTGTGGGCTGGCGTCTTATTGATCAATATTTAGAAGGCATACGTTCAGTCACACCGGAAGATGTAAGAAGGGTAGCGAAGAAATACCTTACAACAGACCAGAAAACCACCGGAATTCTAATACCTATTAAAAAAAGTGAGGGGGGAGCGTGATAAAAAAACAATACATACAGTTTCTTGCAACATGCTTAATACTGCTCTTAGGGGCCACTGTTAATGTTTCACTCGTTTTAGCTGCACCTCTTCTTGCCGATC
This sequence comes from Nitrospirota bacterium, assembly GCA_027021335.1. Lineage (GTDB taxonomy): Bacteria > Nitrospirota > Thermodesulfovibrionia > SZUA-242 > SZUA-242 > JALUUO01. The sequence continues at coordinate 25,744 of JALUUO010000034.1, read as the reverse complement.
GCGAGGTTTTACCTAACGGACTCGTGCTGCTTCACTCCGAAAAAACAGCCCTGCCGATTGTAAAAATCACTCTGGCTTTGGGCGCCGGGCAGACTGTAGAACCGGCCGAAAAAGCCGGACTTTCACACCTTACAGCCGGATTGCTTAAAGAAGGCACGAAAAACCGTACATCCAAAGAGATAAGTGAAGAGATAGAATTCGTGGGAGGCTCGCTTGGGACATCCGGCGGCGGAGAATTTTCAACAATAACACTTTCCATCTTAAAAAAAGACCTGGAACTGGGCTTTGAGCTTCTTTCTGATATTCTGATTAATCCCACGTTTCCGGAGCAGGAGTTTAAACGGAAAAAAAACCTTATTAAGGGTTACATAAAAAGGCAGAAGGAAGATCCCGGTGATATCGCATCAAAGGCCTTTGATAAAGAGCTGTTTGGATCACACCCTTTTGCCTGGCCTTCCGAGGGCACTGAAGAAACACTTGACAACATCACCCGCAAGGACGTGGTTGAGTTTTACCGTCGCTTCTATGTTCCCGGCAATGCCTGGATGGCGGTTGTCGGAGATGTCGGAAAAAGAGAAATCAAGTCATTAATAAATAAATACTTGAAAAATTGGGTTGTTGGTACAGTACAGCCACCTCCGGTTTCGAATCCGCCTGAGCCTGTAAAGCCAAAATTAATTGCGATAGATAAACAGATCACCCAGGCCAATATTATTCTTGGTCACCTCGGTATCAAAAGAAAAGCGCCTGATTACTACGCGACCCTGGTTATGAACTATATTCTGGGCGGAGGAGGGTTTGCTTCAAGGCTTATGGATAATATTCGCGACAACCAGGGACTGGCTTACAGCGTCTACAGCAGCTTCATACCGGGCAGAAACACCGGAAGTTTTCAGGTGAATCTTCAGACGAAAAACGAGTCGGCCGCAACAGCAATCAAGGAGATAATCAAGGAGATGGAGAGAATCAGGACAGAACCTGTCTCCGATCGGGAACTAGAAGATGCCAAGGCCTACATAACCGGGAGTTTTCCGCTCCGTATGGACTCGAATTCCAAGATCGCAGGTCTTCTGGTATCCGTGGAGTACTACGGCCTTGGTATGAATTATGTTCAGGATTACCTGAAAGCCGTAGAGTCCGTAACCAAAGAGGATGTGCTTAAATCCGCCAGGGATCACCTGCACCCGGATAAATACATCCTGGTGGTCGTAGCGGATCAGGAAAAAGCAAAGATCAAAAAATCTATAAACAAGCCTTAAGTGCCGAGATATCAGCAGAGTCAGCTGTTTTTTTATATTTTAAAACGTCTCATCTCTGATATCAGCCCTTGTGCTACGGATAAAAGTTCGCTTGATGATGCCCGAACCTCTTCTGATGAACTTGCCGTCTCATTTATTACACCAGAAACATCTTCCATGTTATGACTGACCTCATCGGCTGCAGCAGACTGCTCTTCCGTGGCTGTGGCAATGCTTTGCACCGTCTGAGTAACCTTTTGGGAGCTTTCCACGATCTTTTCCAGGCTTTCCCCTGCCTTTCTAGCATTCCCTACAGCTTCGTCTGTAAGTGAGCTGCCTTTTTCCATTGCCGAGATGGAATCTCTGGTTTTAGCCTGTATCCCGTTTATCTTTTCGCTTATCTCACTGGTAGCCTTAGCGGTTTTTTCAGCAAGCTTTCTTACTTCGTCGGCCACAACTGCAAAGCCCCTCCCCTGCTCCCCGGCCCTTGCGGCCTCGATTGCAGCATTTAAGGCCAGAAGATTTGTTTGGTCGGCAATATCCTGTATTACAGAAACAATCACTCCAATCTCCTGGGAACTCTTTCCCAGCTCCTTTATAGATTTGGCGGCCGCCTCTACACTTTCAGCAAGTTTGGTAATGCTATCCACCGTTTGAATAACGGTATTTTTACCTGTTTTTGCAAAATTGGCTGACTCCATGGTCAACTCATTGGCGTTCATGGCGTTGCTTGCCACATCGACTACTGTCTGCGACATCTCGGTCGCGGATGTCGCCACCTGTTCCACCTGGAGCTTTTGCTGTTCAACACCCTTAAGAAGCGAGTTTGACGACTCCGAGAGTTTCTCTGCCTGAAATGATACCGTATCTGTTTCACCGGCTATTCTGGAAAACGCTTCCCTGAGTCCTGAAAGCATTCTGTCGAGCTCCCCGGCAATCATACCCATTTCATCAGTCGAACCCAGGTCTATAGTATGTGTAAAATCACCGGCAGCTACATCCTTTACTTTTTTCACCATTACTTCCAGCGGCCGGCTTATAGAGCGGGCAATAAGAAACCCGCAAAAAACAAATACAGCAGCGCTTACAATGCAGACGACAATAACGACAGAGTTTATCCTGTTAATTGAACTTTCTTCTTCGATAAAAAAACTCATAGTCGCCTCATCCATACTGCCGGCCATTTTGTCTATCGTCTTGATCAGCATGGGTTTAACGTCAAGCCAGTCATCTTCGTAAATCTCAGTAACCCTGTCAATATCCTCGTCGAGATATGCCGCATTAAGGTCCATGGAGATACGTTTAAAAGTTTTAAAACCCTTCTCAAAGTTACTTTTTTCTTCTTCCAGCTGGATCTCTGCCTTTGTTTTGTCCCAGAACATATCTATTTCTTTTATCGAGGTTTTAAGATAGGATGCGGCTCCCAAAGGCGCCGCCATGTCGCTTATTACTCCTGTCATCCTAAACTCTATCTCTCTGAATGCCCGTTGAATCTGGCGAAGATTATCAAGAGGTTTCATTTTGTGCTCATAGATATCATTAAGCATGCTAATCTCGCCTTTTCCGGCAATGACGATCCATGCACCAAGAGAGGAAATAAGAAGAAGCCCCAGGCCTGTCATAAAAATAATCTTGTGCGATATTTTTATGTTTTTCATTATCATGAAATTTAATCGTTCACAAAATGATTTGTAATAATGTAGGTTTATAGCCTGTTAGTAATAAGAGTTATTCCGTCGGAAAACCTTTAGCTTTCCACTCAGGAAGTCCGCCCCGGAACCAGTAGACTTTCTTGTATCCCTCACGCACAAGCCAAACAGCGGCTTTATAAGACTTCCAGCAGCGCTCGCCGTTACACTGAGTAACTATAGGCGCATTTTTATCAGAGGGGAATTTGCCGATCTTCAATTTATCCTTTGATGCATCGAAATCAGCGGCCTTCTTGCTTTTCTCTTTATACGGCGCCGAGACGGCTCCAGGTATATGGGACTCTACGTACTCGGCCTTTTTGCGCACGTCAAAGACCGTGACTTTGCCAAGGTTTGCCTTGACCCAGTCTGCGTCTACTATGGTGGCTCCATCCAGCTTCTCCGGAGTGAGTGGTTTTGCCGCCATAGCGGAATGAGTAATCAAAACTACTAACGCCATTGTAAAAAGTGCTACTAAGGTTATCTTCTTCATTGCTGCTACCTCCACTTTCTGTTTTTGCAATATTTAGCCACAAGGCTGATTCAATACTGAATATTATCGGATAATAATGTTTAAGTCTTTAAAGATTCCGAAGCAATGGACAAAAGTCACCCTTTTTTCCGTATCATATAAATGATGATATATCAATATATGATTCAACATGTTGTAAGATTTATAAGACCGGAAATTATTATCCTTGTGACTATTTTAGTCACTGGTTGCAAATCCGGCCATATACAAACCAACGTAAAACCGGCAAACACCACTGTTGCCGACTCTGCTTTCAGCGGATATGTTCCCGGCAAATCACTTCTAGCAGCAAGAGACCAAGCCGTGTTAAAGGGACTCAGGTGGATGAATGAGTTCCTGGATGACGAGAAAAACTTCAGGGAAATAGGCCTGGACACTGTTTACATCTTCATGGAGCTATCCGCCACATCTGCTAATGCCAACATTCGAAAAGAGGCAAAAGTAGCAGCCAATAAGTTCGCACTGCGCATGCAAAAGCATTACCTGGAATTAAACCCGGCTATGCTTAAGCATAATAAAAAAAAAGTTGAACTTCTTGATCTTCTTTCCGAGGCAAAGTTGCTCGGCCTGAACCCACAACCTCTGAAAGAGCTTGCCGAAACAGTTTTTAATAAAAAATTCAGTAAAAACGGATCAATTTCCAGGGAGCGCAAAAAAGAAGTTACGGCATATGATGAGCTTGAAACCTTACTCAAAAAGTCATCGGAAACCGAGGTTTTCTACATTTTGATGGATGCCTACAGTATGGAAAAGGCGGATGTGGCTTACCCGGACAACAGGTTTTCCTTGAGCTTACAATTAACGGATATTCTTAGATACCTGAAAAACAGGCCATTTGTTTCCCACAACGAAGACAAAAGTGAAAACAAGGAGCTGTTCTACGACCACGCGTTCCTTGCCACACATATTGCCTATATTTTCAGCAATTACGGCAGGTTGAAATTGAGAGAGCAAGATGCACCATGGCTCTATACATACCTGCGTTCTAATTTTCATGCCGTTCTGGCGGAAGAAGATGTGGAACTGGTGGGAGAGTTTATCGATGTATTTCGCAGCCTTGGATTTTCTGAAGAAAACGATGCAATGGTACGCTCAGGCACTTTAATGCTGCTTCGTTCTCAGAACCCTGATGGGAGCTGGTGCAATTGGCAGGAGTTTGAATTCCCCTACGATGCCATACACTGCGCATGGTGCGCCGTGATGGGCCTTAGGGAACGAACGTTTCTGGAGAATACTCCGTATCACCGGAGAATTCGGGAAATCCTGAATCAGATAAATTAACCGGTAACAGTTTACGTGAACCAGGGATCAGGGGTCGCTTTTCCATGGACACCTTAACTGCGCCCGAATTTTTCTCTTACAAACAATGTTTCGTCGTACTTGGTTTTAACCCCGCCTTCGAGACGGGCATCCAAGAGAGTCTTGAAAATCTTATGGTAGAGCGGGCCGGGCTCATAGCCCATGGCCTTCAGCTCTTTTCCGGATAGAAGTGGAGCCGCATGCCGTAGTTCGGTGATAAACATTGAAAAAGCCTTTTTAACCTCTTCATCATCTGTCTGGGCCATGGTAAAGACCAAGGTTTCAAGATCAAAACCGTGAAGGGCGTAGTACACGGTTTTCGCATCAAGATTACCTCGAAGACCTTGCAGTGCCGCCCGTGATTGTTTAAGAACACGGGTGATCTGTAAAGCTTGGCGATGTGGGATTTTTAGTCGCTCTATGACTTCGGAGACCTCTGCTTCTTTAAGCCCGCTCAGTAGTGCTATAAGATAAAGAATTTCTTCTGTAACAGACTCCTGCAGATACATTAGGTGATGCCATTCCACGACTTTCTCAAGTTTATCCAGTAAGTTCAGAAGATCTGGTGAATACTTAACAGCCGGATGAATACAATTTAAAAGTCCGAACCGCTCAAGAGCCTTTACTGCGGATGCCGGCCTGGTTTCCCTGAACAACAGCATCAACTCGTCGTAAAGACGTGAGCCCGAAAGACTTTCGAAAAGATTCATTTTTACGGCTGCCTTAATCAGGTTGGCCGTATGTTTTCCTATTCGAAATCCGAATCGTTCTGCAAAGCGGATAGCGCGGAAAGCCCTTGTAGGATCTTCCACAAAGCTCAGGTTGTGCAGTATCCGGATGGTGCGGTCTTTGAGGTCTCGCTGTCCTCCGAAAAAATCAATAAGTCTGCCGAATTCATCTTTGTTCAATCTAACAGCAAGTGTATTAATCGTAAAATCACGACGGTATAAATCTTTTTTTATAGATGACGCCTCCACCGCCGGAAGTACGGCCGGAGATTCATAGTATTCGGTTCTTGCCGTGGCGACGTCCAGTTTAAAACCATCCGGAAGAACTACAACAGCAGTGTTAAACCTGTGATGACTTCTAACCCTTCCAGCAGCTTCGAGCGCCAGTTTCTTTGCAAATGAAATTCCGTGACCCTCAACAACCACGTCAAAATCGAGGTTGCTCTCATTTCTTATAAGATCGCGTACAGAGCCTCCTACCAGGTAAGCATTGTATCCCATCTGCTGAGCTATCTCTCCGCAAAGCTCAAGCAGTCTTAAACGCTTTTGCGGAAACTTCTCCTGCATAAGCGTTCGTATGTTTCGTGTCGGCCCCATACGTTCTGGAATGTCTTCACCTGAAAAGCGGTCCTTTCTAAGCATGTCTTCGTAAAGCACCCTTAAAAGATCGGTCCTGGTTATTGCACCGACAACACGTCCGTCTTTTAAAACAGGCAGGAACTTACGGTTTCGTTCAACCATGAGAGTTTCGACTTCAATGATAGATGTATCCGGCTCTGCGCTTACCGGATTGGTGGTCGCAAATCTCAGAATCTTCCTGTCGGAAAAACCGTGGTGAAGAGCACGCTCCACAACCTCCCTTGAGATCACTCCCATGAAAATCTCTTCTTTTCCTTCCTTGACAATAGGCATAACACTGAAAGAGTACCTGGCAAGGGCTTTTTCCGCCTCCCGAACAGTGGCGTAGTGCGGTATGGTCTTTACCGGCGATGTCATGATATCCCGGGCGGTTTTCTGCGGTCTTATTGTTTTCTTAAGGATCGATATCAGCTCTTCTTCGGTCTTTTCCAAAGAGCCTTCTTTTTTAACAGCAGCAGATGCGGCAAAAGCGTGCCCACCTCCGCCAAAAAAAGATATAGCTTCGGATACATTCACCTGCGGGACCCGGCTTCTGCCTATAATGTAGATCTTGCCGGCCATCCTTACCAGTATGAAAACCGCATCGCAGTCTGTAATGTCTCGCAGCTTATGAGCCACCACAGCCGCATCAGCGATATAGTTTTCACGCGAGGCTTTTGCCACTTGCACTATAAAGCCGAATATCCTGTACTCCCTGGCAGAGTGCAGAAGATCATTTAAAAGGTCTATCTGTTCGCGGGATGGTTCGCGTCCGAGAAAATTATTAACAATGTTAAGGTTGGCTCCATGTTTTATCAGCCTGGCCATTGCGAGGAACTCTCGCTCCCCGGTATTTGAAAAGCTGAAAAAACCGGTCTCTTCATAAATCCCCATTGCCAGTACAGTGGCCTCTACCGTAGAAATACGAATATTTCGTTTTTCCAATATCTCAACCATTACTGTGGACATACATGCAGCTTCTTCCACCACTTCCACTGTTCCGCGCAGGTCACTGTCACGCCTGGGATGATGATCAAATACATGAACTTCAAGCCCGGGCCGGTCCAGGAGTTTTTCCAGGGAGCCTATTCTTTTCCTGCTGCTTGTATCCACCAGTATCAGGCGGTTCACATCGGAAAGATTAATTTCCTTTGGTCTTTTTATATCAAAAGCCCAGGCCGAACTTTTCATAAATTCACGCACGTTCTTCTCCTGGGAACCTGGAAGTACGACTACCGCTCCTGGATAGAGCTTCTGTACAGCAATCATGGATGCCAGAGCATCGAAATCGGTGTTTATATGGGTTGTTATAAGATCCATATTTTAGGCGAAAGACCGAAGGCAATTCGTTCAGCCGTGGCTAACGTTCTTTGTCTGCATCTCGAAAATTCTTTCTATCTCATGCACGCTTGTGGCGTCCTCAGGGTTTTTGTCACTCCTCAGCTTTCCCACAAACCGTGGAAAGCGCAAAGCAAATCCTACACCTAATTTATCTCTGCCGGCTGTATGAAGTGGTGACCTTGTAAGCTCATCAGCAGTAACAGCAATAACAAACCTGGGTTCCACCCATACATCCGCTTCGATGTCAGAATCCACACGGGGATGACGATGCCCCAAAGCAGCGGTATCCAGCATGGCCTTGAACTTTCCGAGCTCGTCTTCGGTGAATCCGCTTCCGATTTTTGTAATAGTCTTAAAAGTATCACTGGATTCATCATACACCGCAGCCAAAACTCCACCAATTCCGAACCTGGCACGAGCACCACGGCCCAGGAAGTATCCCACAATACAAACATCAATTGTGTCTGAAAGCTCCCGGCTGTAGCTCTGCTTGAGCTTAATCCAGTTAAAATTCCTGGAACCGGCGGTATAACCGGAATCGAGTCTTTTTACCACAATTCCCTCAAATCCATCCTTAACAGCTTTATCAAAGGCCCTCGCAATTTCATCAGCATTATCACTTACGAATATGCTGGAAAGCTTTATAACCGCATTTGGCATAACCAACTCTTCCAGTTGTTTCCTCCGCTCTATGAAAGGCTTTTCGGTCCAATCTGATCCATCCAGGTAGAGAAGATCGAAAGCGAAAAATTTCAGGGGATACTTCCTGGCCATGTCTTTGATGCCGTATTTTCTCTTTCTCTGTATGGTTACCTGAAACGGCAGAAGTCTGCCCGTATCTTCATCAAAAGCCATGGCCTCGCCTTCTATTACAGCCAAGCCCGTCTTCAAGTGCTTGTGTGCCGCCTCAGCTATTTCAGGAAACATTGGGGTGGTTCTTTCCAGGTTTCTGGAAAACATCTCGACGTTGCTGCCATCTATATGCACCTGCACTCTAAAACCATCGTACTTGGTCTCAATAGCCGCCTTGCCGACTTTGTTAACGATCTCTTCCACCGAGCCGAGTCGCTCGCATAAAGCCATGCGTATGGGATAGCCGACACGAATCTTAAAATTCCTCACAGCATCCATACCGTCTTTAAGAAGGGTGGAAGCAACCAGGCCGAGGTCACAGCAGAGATTGTAGGCACGTTCGAGTTCCGGCCTCAGACCCCTGTCACCGCGGGAAAGAGCCAGTGCCTCCAAAACAGTGGGGTCTCCAAGCCCCAGGCGAAGACGGCCGATAACAATTCTGGTAATATATCTCGCCTCAACAGGAGATACAGCTTTCATCAGGTCGGAGGTAAGCTGAATTTTCAACTTCATGCTTCCGGACCCTGATGTCTTGGCAATACGCATTAAAATGCTGTAAACATCCGAGACGGTCTCGGCCCTTGGCGCTTCTTCGGTAAACTCGAACAGGGTCTCAGGCGGCAGATATATTTTTCGGCGAACAGCTTCTTCGGCGGTAAAACCAAGATCACCGTTTTGGTCATAAAGAGTTTTTACCTCTTCCATTGTAAGCCCTGAAGCCTTTGACAGCGCCCGCATCAGAAGCTTAGCAGACATACCCATATCCAGACCACGGTAAGGCGGAAGCAGCTGCCCCTGGCTTAGGTAGATGATTTTATCGATATCACTCCCTGAAGCGTGTGCAAAAAGTTCGGCCAGAATATCAAACATCTCAAGCCGCTTGGTTGTGGCCTCGAGTTTTTCAAAATATGTGGTCAGCGCTGAAAATTTCATCCCGTAATTTTGAATAATTTAAGTAATTTCAAATGATTTCAAGTGATTTCAAGTGATTATAGCAGAATAGACGGTTGTAATTATGCTCTGTAAAAAACAGCTTGCTTGCAAATAAACAGTGCCTGCTATAGGATTTCAAGAAAAATATTGTATAGGGGTTTGGTCACAAAAAACATTTGAAATGCGGCAGTGCATTGCATTTATATCGTTATTTCTCGTTCTTTCAGGCCATGTTTATGCTGAAACCGAAGAAGTCTTTCGGGAAATAAAGTCACAGACTGTTACTGTCAGATTTGAACGAGGTCTTGGCAGAACCGCAGAAGAAATTCTACAATCAATCCCTTCCATTCGAAGCGAGTTGGAGCGTAAGCTAGGACTCAGCGCCGATTTTTCTATTGTGATCGTACTTTATAAAAACAGCAAAAACTTCAAAAAGATCAGCAGGACTGATATGATTTCTGCCTTTGCGATTCCAGAACAAAGATTAATAGTAATAGATGATTCCAAAACGCTCCGTCACCCTCTTGATATTAAATTGATAGTCATGCACGAAATGTGTCATCTTGTTCTCAGTCACCATATACCGAGAAGTAATCTGCCGAAATGGTTGAACGAGGGAATATCCCAGTGGATAAGCGGAGGAGCCGGTGAAATTATAAGTCCCGCATCTACTAATTCCCTTAAAATGGCTTTTATCAGTAAAAATGTCCTGCCTTTTTCCGGGTTATCCAGAACATTTCCTTCTGACCGAAACAGCTTTATTTTGTCATACGAACAGAGCAAAAGCATTGTAGAGTATATTGAAGAGACATACGGTGATGGTTCGGTGCAGAGCATTATCTCCAGGTTGGCAAGTGGGTCTGAGTTTGATGAGGCGATAGGAGAGGAGTTATCCGTAAATTTTAGAACATTGGAACATGAATGGAAAGAAAAGATGACGCTTAAGTACACATGGGTTACATATCTATCGAATAATATCTACTGGATACTGTTTATTACAGGTGCATTGCTAACTGTATTTGCATTTATAAAACTCAGAAAAAGAATAAGAGATTATAAGGACGATGACGAAGACGATTATTATGATCCGGATCTGGAGTAGATCAAATGGTTGAACAATACATCTTTCATCTCCATTTGTTTTTTAAACTTCCTTTATGGTTCTGGCCGTTTTAACCCACTAAAGGACAAAACACCTTCAGATACCTAACCAGCTCCACGCATGAAAGTTGGCCCGGAGCCGAAGATGCCGAAACATACCCGTAGGTAAGAAGGGAGCCCAGCACAGGAGCTGCAACACGCGATATCAGGCCTAGCGGCCCCATGGACAACGCGATAACCCCTTCCATGCGATGCCTGGATGTAAAGGCCAGAATTCTGGCCACGTCATCAGGTTCACCAGCGGCACATGCAACTTTGAACAGGTCTCCTCCAAGCTCACGGCTTTTTGCAAACATCTTTTCTATTTCGGAATCAGGGGGGGTTTTCTCGAAATCGTGAAAAGACCCGACCAGAAGTTTACCCGCATCCTTACAAGCGTCGCACAATACGTGCCACAGCTTTCCTCCTGCCTCCACTTCTATGTCAATTCCATCACAATGCTCAAGCAGCTTAAGGTATAAGTCCAGACGCTCTGTGTCTGAAAGTCTGCAGTGCCCACCTTCAGCAACGCTTCGGATGGTTAGAAGCGTTGCTTTTCCAAGCTCCCGACATCTATTAAGTGTTCCGGTAACAGAAGAAACCAGCTCACCTGGTCCGGAATTAAACATATCCGCACGAATCTCGAAAACATCAAGATCTTCCAAAACATCACGGCTTAAGGATAAGACGTCATGGCTGCCGGCTACCACAGCAGCCACCTTAGGCTTTCCGCCAAGCTCAACTGTCCCGAGTCTGAACATGCAGCCATTATATCATATACCCTGACAAAGACCACGAATATCAAGGATTATAAAGTTACCCCTACACTCGCAGCCATGGTCCGTGATAACATAAGTAAATGAAGATATATTCGTACAACTGGAAAACATATCCGGAAACCGAGAAGTTTATCGATAAGCTCGTAACAGAGGCATGTGAAAAAAACGATGACATAAACCGCGTATCAAAACAGATCACACAACATACCTCAACCTTATTCAAAGACTGGATAGAGAGCTTCACCCTTTCCGGAGCCCTTCTTTACGAGCTCGAGAGCCTTGGTTACACACTGAAAACCACTATTTACGGGCAAAAACTTTTTGTACATACAAAAGGTGTATTTCCATCCCTCCGCGTATTTCCAGGCCCTGTGCAGGTTGTACGTGGGCTCACCCTTAAAGTGGAATCACTTTCTGTCTTTCGTTATTTGAGTGGATTTTATGGCGAGGTGGATGGAACGCCAGGCAGCAACTATTCCCGTATTCTTCTTTCCGACAAAGGGGGAATACTGCTTTTTGCAGCCGAAAAAAATGCTGAGGCCTGGATGCCCGAGGACCTCGAAAACGGAGAGCTCCTGGAACTCCTGGAAGCCAGAAATCTTCTGCTTCAGCGCCGGCGTTTTTTCGATTCGGGTGAAGACGGATGGAAATATACCGAGAAATTAATTGACAGAGTTCTGTGCCTTGTAGGTAGGGACAGGTGTGCGTCTTTGTTCCTGGAGCAAGAGCGTCGTTATTGGGAGGCCAGAAACACCTCAGCCAGAGTTCTTAAAGCCAGGCAGGACAAACTCGGCCTTGGCTGGGGCAACCACGACCACCACACATTCCGAAACCAGAGAAAAACACTTCACCGTTTCATCCACCTTATGGAAATGCTCGGATTCAGGGCAAGGGAAAAATTCTTTGTAGGAGATGAAAAGAACTCAGGATGGGGGGTCCAGATCCTGGAGCAGACCGGAATCGATGCGGTAGTGTCGGTGGATGTCGATATAACTCACGAAGAGCTGGAGACCGACTTCATTCACAAAGAGCTTGGAGACATTAAAAAACCCGGCCGCATAAGCCTTTGGACCAGCATGCACGGCGAATCAATATTCGAGGCCGGCATCCACCACCTGGGGGTCAAGTACGACTACAACTCGCTCAAGGAAATACTTGCCCATGTCCGTATCGGTATTTCAGAGCCTTTTACCGACCTGCCTTTTTTCAAACAGGCATACGTTCACGGAGAGCGATGGCTTGTTACGAAACTACGGCAGGAAATGCTGAGGCTGGAAGTAATTGTCAACAGTGAATATTCGGAAACTCTCATGCGTGAAGGAGCCCTTGGAAGCTTTCTGGAATGCACCCAAAGAGTGGACGGATACAAAGGGTTCAGTCAGAAATAGCCGGCAATTCTTTACAGAGTAGAGGATGCAAAAATATAAGCAAAGCTTTTCCCGTACCCCGGAGTCATGACAACCGCCTTCTATGAACAGTTACCACCTTATCATGGTGCTTCACGCCCACCTGCCATACGTAAAACATCCTGAACACGAATTTTTCATCGAGGAAAACTGGTTTTTTGAAGCGATAACCGAAACCTACATCCCCCTTCTGGATGTGTTTGACCGTCTCTTTTCTGACGGAATCGCATCTCCTGTTACATTCTCATTAAGCCCGCCATTAATAGAGATGATGAATGACAATCTTCTGCAAAGCAGATATGTACGATACCTGGAACAACGCATTGAACTGGCCAGAAGTGAGGTAAAACGTACAAGGAGTAATGCGGAGTTCCATGACACAGCCCTTATGTACCTCGACCGTTTCCTGAAGATCAAGCACTTGTACGAAAATCGCTACGCCGGAGATCTTGTAGGGGCATTTGCCGATCTTCAGAACCAGGGTAGGATAGAGATAATCACAACCGCAGCCACCCACGGATTTCTGCCCCACCTTTCGGAACATGAAAACTCCGTACAGGCTCAACTGGCAATAGCCGCCGAACACTACTTACAGACCTTCGGGCGTCCGCCATCGGGCCTGTGGCTTCCGGAGTGCGGTTATTACACCGGTCTCGACCATCTGGTCCGCAAAGCCGGATTTGATTATTTCTTCCTAGATGCTCATGGAGTGATATTTGGAAAACCAACACCGCACTGCGGTCACTACAATGCAATCACCACCCATGCCGGAACTGCGGCGTTCGGCCGTGATCCTTTTTCCGCAAACCAAGTCTGGTCATCCCACAACGGCTACCCGGGTGATTTTGACTACAGAGATTTTCACCGCGATATCGGCTTTGAACTGCCACTTGAGACAGTAAGATCTTACATACACCCTGATGGCATACGCACACAGACAGGACTGAAATATTACCGGATTACAGAAGATTCCGGAAAAGGCATCAAGAAACCCTATCAAAGGATTACTGCTATCTCAAAGGCAAAACTTCACGCCGAACACTTTGTGAATCATGTGCTGAAAGACAGGTGCGTGCTGAGTTGCAGCAGCAATACAGCGCCGCCTGTGATCACATCTGCTTACGATGCAGAACTTTTTGGCCATTGGTGGTTCGAGGGACCGCAGTGGCTGGAATTCGTATACAGGAAACTGGCATCAGACAGTGGAAACCTGCGGCCGGTAACAGCCGGCGCTTACCTGCAACAATATGGTGACAACCTGTTAAAACTGCTGCCTGCACCCTCCAGCTGGGGAGAAGGCGGCTACGGGGCCATGTGGCTGGATCACTCTAACCACTGGATACACCCTCTGCTCCAAGATGCGGCTGTCAGGATGACGGAGCTTGCAAATAAACACCCCAATGCAACCGGAAAAGTTCGTAACGTCCTGAACCAGGCGGCCAGGGAGCTTCTTCTTGCACAATCCTCTGACTGGCCGTTTCTAATACGACAAAATACTGCGGCCGCCTATTCAAAGCGCCGGATTCTTGAGCATATAAAAAGATTTAACAGGCTTTTGTCTGCTTTGAAATCAGGCCGGAAACCGGCACTAAAGCCGTCAAACGCATATGAGCGAGCAGGAAGTGGACAAACAAGTAAAAAAAGCAATAATAACTGGAACGATATATTTAAGCAGATGGATTTATTCCGCTTTTTCCTGACAGCAGGTCATCAAAAGGATACTGGTTGATAAACTCTACAAATGTTTCAAAGATATGCGGGAAATAGCTGTTTTTGCCATGAACAATACTAAAATCCCTAAAAAGACGCACCTCGGAAAAAGAGGCTTTTTTTAGGGTTTCCGAATGCATCTCCTTTCTAACCGCCCAGCGTGAGAGGATCGAAATCCCCATGCCCTGTTCAACAGCGGCTTTGATAGACTCGGTTGAGCCCAGAATTAGAGATATGTTCATATGTTGCGGAGACAGGCCGTGCTTAGAGAGGTGTTTTTCGATCATCTGCCTGGTTCCCGATCCTTCTTCACGCAGTATAAAAGGCTCTTCAGCTAACTCTGAGATCGGTATGGCCTCACGGCCTGCCCATGAATGAGTGGGCGCCATAACCGGAATCAACTCATCCTGCACCAACTTATCAACAATTATCTTCTGACGTGTGACATCCCCCTCAACAAGACCTAAATCGATATAACCTGAATTCAGCATATCCACCACTCTTTTTGTGTTGCCCACCAGCATATTGATCTTTGTCTTGGGATGGGTCTTGCGAAAATCAGCTATTACCGAGGGAAGCAAGTAGTTGGCGATTGTTGAGCTTGCGCCGATAGTGAGTGATCCTTTTACAAGACCTGTAAGTTTGCCTATCTCTCTTTCGGTGTTTGCATAAAGCGAGAGGATTTCTTTTGAGTATTTATAAAGAAGTTTTCCTGCAGAAGTAAGAACAACCGTATTATTGGACCGATCGAAAAGCTTTGTTTCATAAATCTCTTCCAGGGCCTGCACCTGAAGACTCACAGCAGGCTGGCTGAGGTGAATAATTGACGAAGCCTTGGAAAAGCTCTTTGTCTCGGCCACAGTACAAAATACTCTAAGTTTATGATCATCCATATCGTGAAAATGTTTAAGCATCCAAAGCAGGCCGTAAGCCGAGTTCTGTATTCCTCAATATTAAGGAATGTGGTCATTTATCTAGCGGCTCTGTTGCCAGCGCCGTCATGCTGCCGTACCCGGAGAGATTGGACGGGCAGCCCCTCTCCCTATCAGGCATTGCTCCAGGCGGGGTTTACCAGGCTGCCGCGGTCACCCGCAGCACCGGTGAGCTCTTACCTCACCTTTTCACCCTTATCCACCATTAATATGTGGACGGTCTCCCTTTCTGTGGCACTTTCCTTCACGTCACCGTGAGTCGCTGTTAACGACCGCCCTGCCCTGTGGAGCTCGGACTTTCCTCTCCTGTTTTTATCAGGAGCAACCACATGGCCTGCTTTGGAAATCCTTCACTCCTTATAGTATAACATCCTGAAACACTCCGGACAGGTATAAATCCTGTCGGTTGAACGCACCTCGTTGTATAGTTGAGGAGGAATACTCATATTGCAGCCATGGCAGATACGGTCTTTAACCAAAACCACGGCCAGCCCGTTTTCCTTCTCCATGATATTTTCATATTCCAGGTAAAGCTCTTCGTCAATATTACCGCGACGGGCTTCGCGATCAGATTTGAGTTCTTTTATCTCCTGTTCTAGAAAAGCGGCCCTTTCTTCAACCCCGGCCTTAATCTCCTCCATCTGCCTGCTTGCTTCCTGGAAAGCTTGTTCCACTTCCTCGCGATCAGCACTCATTGCCTCTATGCTCTCCATCAAAGCCAGGACCTCGTCCTCCAAGCTCCTGGTTGCAGCTTCCGCAGCATTTATCTCTTTAAGTCTAGCCTGGTACTCTACGTTGGATTTAACCTCAGATACGCGATCCTTCAAGGTCTTGACACGGGCCAACCTGTCTTCCAGGTCCGCCTCCTTGCCCCGCCTCCGCTTTATCAGGGATTCGAGCTTCTCCTTAAACTCAGCTTCTTTAGCCCTGGCGGAATCCAGCACCTTTTCGGCGGCTGCCAGACGTTCCGGTATTTTATCCAACTCCCTTTTGTTTGCCAGTATTCTGGAATCTATGGACTGAAGCGATATAAGGTGGAAAAGCTGTTCGTTCAAGTCTGCCTAAGCAACCTCCAAATGTTTTTTAGACTCTTCCTAGTAATGTTTTTAGCTGGTCTTAAAAAGTTTTTAATGGTGGGCCCACCAGGATTCGAACCTGGGACCAACCGGTTATGAGCCGGTGGCTCTGACCAGCTGAGCTATGGGCCCGATGCAAAACACTGTTTCTAATACTTCTACATCGAAAACGACAAAATGACGGAGCCATCGGAATTATAACCGAAAGCCCCATAGATTGTCAGGTTACGGCCGCTCAAGGAAGTTTTTCAACCATTTACTGCGTTCCGGGTGTCTGAGTTTCCTGAGTGCTTTGGATTCTATCTGGCGGATTCTCTCCCTGGTCACCGCAAACTCCTGCCCCACCTCCTCTAGTGTTGCTGAATCCTCTTTGCCTATGCCAAAGCGTTTCCGTAACACCCGTTCCTCTTTTGACGTAAGAGCCCGGAGAGCTTTATCCACATGATATTTTATATCGGAATGGATAACACTATCCAAAGGCGACGGGCTATCGTTATCCTGTATAAAATCTTGAAGCTGGCTGTTGTCTTCCGAGCCTATCGGGGTATCCAGTGATATGGGTTCTTTTACTATTTTCAATATCTTTCGTACCTTTTCGACCGAAAGATCCATTTTTTCGGCTATTTGTTCGGTTGTGGGCTCCATACCATAGGTCTGAACCAAGTCACGCGAGACTCTAAGCATTTTATTGAGTATCTCCACCATATGCACAGGTATGCGTATTGTCCGTGCCTGGTCGGCAATAGCGCGTGTAATAGCTTGCCGAATCCACCATGTGGCATACGTGCTGAACTTATATCCACGACGGTATTCAAACTTTTCAACAGCACGCATAAGCCCCATATTACCTTCCTGTATAAGATCGGCGAGACTCATGCCCCTGTTAACGTACTTTTTAGCTATGCTGACCACAAGCCTGAGATTTGCTTCAATCAACTCCCCTTTGGCTTCCACTACTTTTTGTTCGAGTTCGTCGATTTTAACCAGGGCGTCCTTTATCTCGACTACTGAAAGCCCCAGTAAATCTTCGATCTGCTCGAGATTGTATTTGGCAAGAGCATAGCGCTGAGCCATATTGGTAAGCTCTTCAGTGGGCAGACCGGTGCGTTTATGAAGCACTTTAAGCTTTTTTCCTGTTAAATTGTTAAGGGCGGTCAAAGGGTGTTTCAATCTTTTTTCGTAATGATAGGTAAGCATTAACGCGTCTTCGCTCTGCTCGACAGCCTGGCGAAGAAAGTTGAAAATCTCAGAAAGCAGCTCCTCCCGAAGATTGAGCGCCATCATTCTTTGATTTATATCATCCCTGATCTGTGCGAGTTTATTGCCTGCCTCCGGCTGTGAAGAAGAGTCTGTTTCACTTTTTGAGTTCAGAAGAGTCTGGTAACGGGTGTACTGGCGTTTCACGGCGGTAATTGTTCTGAAGAAATCGGCTGAGATCTCTTTGAGTGAGTCCTTGTCTTCCTCTGGCACCGAAATTATTTCGTCTATAGGCACCTTGCCCTTCCTGGCCATATCAGCAAGTGCAAATATTTTTTTTATGGTGAACGGCAGAGCAAAAAGAGTTTTTTTAAGATCATGCTTGATTTGTTCAATCTTCCGGGAAATCTCGATTTCCTCGTTTTTGGTTAAAAGCGGCACATGCCCCATCTCCTTCATGTAGGTCTTAACAGGATCGTTGGGATCGGATGTAGACTCATAGACGCTATAATTAACCAGCCTGGCCGGTTCAGTTTCGGTATCATTATCAGTAATGTTCATCAAGCTGTTTTCCTCAAGAAGAGGCTCAGCAACCTCTTCTTCATTAACAGAAAGACTGTTTTCCTTGGGACTAGTCATCTACCTGGATTCCTCCTTGCTTTAAGCCGGCGTTGCTCTTCAAGAAAAAGGTTCATAGCTTCCTGGTCCAGTTCGCTTATTTGCCTGATAAGCCCCTTGTGAGATGTCAGGGTAATACGCTCCCTGATACCGGCCAGTGATTCTTCAAAAACCTTATCCGCATCTTCCTCGTCAAACAACCTCTGCACCATTAACTGAGTAAAAACGCTTCTGCAAGCCCCCTCCGGAAGTTCAAGTATGAATTCATCCGGACTCCAGGGCCTGCCGGATGCCATGAATCTTTTAAGTTTAACAAAAATATCCCTCATCTGTTCATTTTCGAAATACTCCTCAGTAACACTTTCCAGGCATCGCTTGATTCTCCTATCGTCCTCAAGTGCCGTAGCTATAAGCAGTTTTTCGACTTCAGTTATTTTTTCGGTTCTTTTTCCAGGTAAAAGCTTACCAGAAGATGAGGGTTCAACTTTTACAGTCTTTTTTATATTTCTTCTGTAAGAGGCTTTCATAATCTTGTCTAGTTCTTCCATCAAGAAAATCTCATTTATGCCTAGGCGCTCAGACAGCGACTTCAAAGTAGCACCACGGGTAATGGCATTAGGAATTTCGGCTATTATCGAAAGAGCCTCTGTAGCAGAGGTCAAACCTTCAACGCCCTCACCATGCCGGATAGCTCCTGAAATCAAAAAATCCACCATCGGCTCAGCTTGCAAAAACAATGTCCTAAAATCTTCAGCGCCCCTTGAACGAAGATAGCCGTCCGGGTCAAGGCCGTTCGGAAGGATCAGCACTTTTGGATCAAGACCGGCTGCAAAAAGCAGGCGAAGCGCCTTTCTGGCGGCTTTTCTGCCTGCTGAGTCACCGTCGAAAACCAATATCACCTTTTCTGTAAAGCGTTTTAACAACCGGCAGTGCCCGGGCGTAAGAGCGGTTCCAAGGGTTGCGACTGTATTAGTAAATCCAAACTGGTGACACGATATCGCATCCAGGTATCCCTCGGTGACAAAAGCAAAGCCTTCCGATTTAATTGCATCCCTGGCCACGTCAAGGCCATAGAGAACTTCGCTTTTACTGTATAACTGCGTTTCTGGAGAATTCAGGTATTTGGGCACCTGATCATCTTTTATAGCACGACCGCCAAAGGCTATGGTTTTGCCGTAAATATTTTTTATTGGAAATATTAGACGGCCCCGGAACGTATCATAAAAACTGCTGTGTTTACCCTTGGTTACAAGCCCGGCCTGAATCATAAGTTCAACCTTGTATTTCTTTGCCGACAAAGCATTTAAAAGCGTTCTCCACTCATCCGGCGCCGAGCCTATAGAAAAAGCTGACACTGTTGCTTCGTCAAGTCCTCTTTTCTCTAAATAACGGGCCGCGGCAAGATCATCACGTAAATATTTTCTGAAAAAGTTTTCGGCCTCTGAGATAAGTTGAAGCAGGTGATCCCGCCTTTCGGCCTTTTGTGGATCATGGTCTGGAATTTCCATACCATAACGGCCTGCCAAAAGCTTCAAAGCCTCGATAAAGGTCATATTTTCGTGCTTTATAACAAAACTTATAACATCACCGCCTGCACCGCATCCGAAACAATGAAATATCTGTTTGGCAGGGTTTACTGTAAAGGAAGGTGTTTTTTCTGAATGAAAAGGACAGAGTCCAAGCCAGTTAGCGCCGGACTTTTTAAGCTTAACAGACTCCGAGACTATATCGTAAATATCCGCCCTAGCCTTTAACTCGGCTACGAATGTCTTGTCACTCACCGGGTACCCAGCCTGTTTTAAGAAGGATTTTCAGTAGGATATCAAAAAGTTTTTTTGCAGGCATACTCTTGCCAATTATTTAATTATCCATTATCAATTGTCAATTGTTCTGTAAGCATTGACAAAAAAGATGAACTTTCTGTATTCTCGAATAGATTTGTTCAGGCCCAGCCTTGACAAACATCCGCGGGCCTATAGCTCAGTTGGTTAGAGCGCGCGCCTGATAAGCGCGAGGTCAGTGGTTCAAATCCACTTAGGCCCACCATACATTAATAATATTTAAATATTTACTAAATTCTAAGTTAACTTGCACAGCGATCATGATCTTTACTTGGGGGAATTAGCTCAGCTGGGAGAGCGCCTGGTTTGCATCCAGGAGGTCACCGGTTCGATCCCGGTATTCTCCACCATATTTTCTCGCATGGAGTCTGACACAAAATTTAATCTTGATTTCTCAGAAAAGTTTATGTTAGATTAGTTTTCCCGGTGGTTATGCCGGAGGGGTCACACCCGTTCCCATCCCGAACACGGAAGTTAAGCCCTCCATGGCCGATGGTACTGCGATGGCGACGTCGTGGGAGAGCAGGTAGCTGCCGGGAACTAAATCAAAGACCCAGGGTTAATGTCCTGGGTCTTTGTCGTATTGAAAGCCAAAATTTGAATACATGTTGACAGTTTTTTCATTTTTTTGATAACGTACAGCGGCTGTAACAACATGCTTAAATGTTCCGGCAGCCAAGTTAAACCTTATAATTATTAAAATAATTCCCGGGTAGCTCAGCCGGCAGAGCGGGTGGCTGTTAACCACTTAGTCGGGGGTTCGAATCCCTCCCCGGGAGCCAGATTACAATCCGCCAACTCTGGCGGTTCTTGGTTAACGCAGAACCCCGACGGGCAACCCCCTCGGGGTTTTGTCGTTTTCCCCGTCTTCACGCCCACTTACGCCGCTTCACACATCGCTCCCGGTTCTCCTTTTCGAAGCGGTCGGATGGATTCTCGCATAATTCAATAAGCGGTGCTCTACGAATCAGGTCCGACCTTCCTGGATGAGGCAGGCGCCCCGAAACCCGCCTTGCCGCCATAGACCGCGAGGGCTTCCACCCGGGCGCG
Source organism: Nitrospirota bacterium (assembly GCA_027021335.1). Classification (GTDB taxonomy): domain Bacteria; phylum Nitrospirota; class Thermodesulfovibrionia; order SZUA-242; family SZUA-242; genus JALUUO01. The sequence continues at coordinate 4,766 of JALUUO010000034.1, read as the reverse complement.
GTCCTGCCTTTACCGCCGTGTCCTGGTTTCGGTGTGGGCCGCTGGAGCCGTTTTTCCAGCTTGGCTGTACATCGGTTCATCCGACTGTCCTGGTTGCCGACTCCTGTCTCCCAGCAGATGGCCTTCCTGACCCCAAAGCGGGTCTGCAGCAAAGATTTCCCTTGCTTTTTGCCTTGCGAACGATATAACATACGCTATTATGTTCGAGCATAAGCCAATAGCCTGTCGCCAGACGAGAGGTACACCGAATGGACACTGAAGATCGAAGTTTTCCGGCGCTGGTGAAGGAGATCCGGAAACAGCTTACCTTGAGCCAAGAGGATTTGGCTCGGCAGCTGGGTGTCAGTTACGCGACCGTGAACCGCTGGGAAAACGGGCAATCCAAGCCCTCGAAACTCGCCAAGGCCCAGCTCGTCGCCTTCTGCAAAAAGATGACCAGCCAGGGCAGGCTGACACTTCCGGAGGGTGAACGCAAATGACCAAGGATAAAGGAGAAAAGTGATGGCGGAACCCCTTGCTGATCAGATCATGCGAAAGGTCAAGCAGGCCGCCGAGCTTTATCACCGGCTGATGCTGGTCGTCGCACCGGCAGGCGCGGGAAAGACCACTGCGCTCTTGGATATACAGGATCGCACAGGTGCGCCTCTGGTGAATGTCAATCTCGAGCTATCGCGCCGAATGCTGGATTTGACCGAGCGCCAGCGGGCCTTGCAGCTGCCGCGTCTTCTTCGGGACCTCGTAAGCAAGAGCGAAGGCGAGATGATCCTACTCGACAACATCGAAATCCTGTTCGATGTTGGTTTGAAACAGGACCCGCTGCGGCTGCTCCAGGGACTCTCACGCAACAAGACAGTGGTTGCCGCCTGGAACGGCAAAATTATAAGTGATGAGTGGAACGTGCTGAGTGATGAGCGAAAATCCGTTAACTCATTACTCATTACTCAGTCCTCATCACTTCATATTACCTATGCCGCCCCGGCTCACCCGGAGTACAGACGCTATCCGATGCGTGATTTTCTGGTGGCAAGCCCAAAATACAGTAACGAGTGATGAGGACTGAGTGATGAGATATGCAGAGTTGATTCAGTTTGAACCCATCGAATCCGTGGTCCAGCTGCGGGACGCCGACGAAGCGACTGCGGCTCGGCGGCTTGTCGAAACCTATGTCATCTCCGAAGAGATGGCCGAAAAGCTGGTGGGCATCGTTATTCCCCAACTGCAGTTCGAGCAGCCTGCCGACAACAAGGGACTGCTGGTGGTCGGCAACTACGGCACCGGTAAGTCGCATCTCATGTCGGTGATCTCCGGGCTCGCGGAAAACCCCGACCTTGCAGCCAACCTTAATAATACGGACGTGGCGGATGCCGCCGGAAAAATCGGCGGCCGGTTCAAGGTGGTTCGCACCGAGATCGGGGCCACCACCATGTCGTTGCGGGACATCCTTGTGGCCGAACTGGAAGAGCATCTCGGCGCGATGGGCGTGAGCTACAGCTTCCCTTCCGCCGACGAGGTATCCAACAACAAGCGCTCCTTCGAGGAGATGATGGCCGCGTTTCATCAGGAGTTCCCCGACCACGGCTTGCTCCTCGTGGTGGACGAGCTGCTCGACTACCTGCGCACACGCAAGGACCAGGAGCTTATCCTGGACCTGAATTTCCTCCGTGAAATCGGCGAGGTCTGCAAGGACCTGCGTTTCCGCTTTATGGCCGGCGTCCAGGAAGCCATTTTCGACAGTCCCCGGTTCTCCTTCGTGGCCGACAGCATCCGCCGGGTGAAGGACCGCTTCGAGCAGATTCTCATCGCCCGCAAAGACGTCAAGTTCGTGGTGGCCGAGCGATTGCTCAAGAAGACCGGCGAGCAGCAGGCCAAGATACGTGAATACCTTACACCCTTCGGCAAGTTCTATGGCCACATAAACGAACGCATGGACGAGTTCGTCCGCCTCTTCCCGGTGCATCCCGACTACATCGATATTTTTGAACAAATCAGATCTATAGAAAAGCGTGAAGTTCTCAAAACGATTAGTCTCGCGATGAAAAAACTGATTGACAAGGAACTTCCTTCGATAGACTCATCACTCAGTCCTCAGCACTCATCACTGAACAGCCCGCCAGGGCTGCTTGCCTACGACACCTATTGGACCAATCTCCGGGAGAATCCGTCTTTCAGGGCTGTGCCCGATATCAAGGCGGTCATCGACTGCAGCCAGGTGCTGGAATCCCGCATCCAGCAGGCCTTCACGCGCCCGGCCTACAAGCCCATGGCGATCAGGCTTATCCATGCCCTGTCAGTCCACCGGCTCACCACCGGTGACATTTATGCCCCTCTGGGCGCGACAGCCGAGGAGCTTCGTGACGGACTCTGCCTGTATCAACCTGGCATCGAGGAACTGGGCGGCGATCCGGCCGACGACCTGCTCTCCCAGGTGGAGACCGTTCTGCGAGAAATCCACAAAACGGTCAGCGGACAGTTTATCTCCTCGAATCCGGACAACCGGCAGTTCTACCTGGACCTGAAGAAAACGGACGACTTCGACGCGCTGATCGAGAAGCGCGCCGAGAGCCTCGATTCCTCCCAACTCGACCGCTACTACTACGAGGCCCTGAAACGGGTCATGGAGTGCACCGATCAGACTTACGTCACCGGCTACAAGATCTGGCAGCACGAGCTGGAGTGGCTGGAGCGGAAGGCCGCACGCCAGGGATACCTGTTTTTCGGCGCTCCCAACGAGCGATCCACCGCCGTGCCGCCGCGGGACTTTTACATTTATTTCATCCAGCCCTTCGATGCGCCGCACTTCAAAGACGAGAAGAAGTCCGACGAGCTGTTCCTGCGGCTCATCAACACGGACGACGAATTCCGCACTGCGCTCAGGAACTACGCCGCAGCCCTGGACCTGGCTTCCACCTCATCGGGGCACGCCAAGTCCACCTATGAATCCAAATCGTCGAATTTCCTGCGGGACCTGGTGCAGTGGCTGCAGAAGCACATGACGGATGCCTTCGAGGTCACCTATCAGGGGCGGGCCAAGTCGCTCACCGAGTGGGCCAAGGGCAAGTCGATCCGTGAGCTTTCCGGCATCGGCTCCCATGAGCGCATCAACTTCCGTGATCTGGTGAACACCATTGCCGGGATCTGCCTGGAAGCGCACTTCCAGGATCAGGCACCAGAGTACCCTTTCTTCTCGGTCCTCATTACGGGGGCCAACCGGGATCAGGCCGCCCAGGACGCCCTGCGCGCCATTGCCGGTCAGAACCGAACCAAGCAGGCCACCGCTGTATTGGATGCGCTGGAACTGCTCGACGGTGAACGGCTTGATCCATACCAGTCGAAGTACGCCAAGCACATCCTCGGCCTGCTCAAGAAGAAAGGGCATGGCCAGGTGGTCAATCGCTCCGAGCTGATCCAGGACGACAAGGGTGTGGAATACATGGATAAAGACCGGTATCGGCTGGAGCCCGAGTGGGTGATTGTTGTCCTGGCCGCGCTGGTCTACTCCGGTGATCTGGTGCTCGCCATCCCGGGCAAGAAGTACGACGCCACCGGCCTTCCACAACTGGCCGGGACCGGCATAGATGAACTGACGCAGTTCAAACATATCGAACGACCCAAGGACTGGAACCTGCCAGCCCTGAAAGCGGTATTCGAACTGCTCGGTCTCACACCAGGCATGGCGCAACTGGTCACCCAGGGCAAGGAAGACACTGTTCAGGAGATGCAGGTGCGTATCGCCAAACTCGTTGAGCGAGTGGTCTTGGCACAACAGACATTACAGCAGGGCATCGTCTTCTGGAGCAAGAATCTTCTCGATGACTCAGCCCTCAGCACTCAGTCCTCAGCACTGGAACGTCTGAAGGTCTTTCTCGAGAGCCTTCAGGCGTTCAATTCGCCCGGCAAGCTCAAAAACTTCCGCTACGACGCCCAGGAGGTGACATCCCACCGGGACGGAATCAATTCCCTTACAGAGATCGAATCTCTCCAGGAATTGGTAGCCGATCTCGGCTCCACTGCCTCCTTCCTGTCCACCGCCGAGGCGGTACTGCCCGCGGAACACGAGTGGGTAGAAAAGATGAAGAAGGCGCGTGACGAAGTACTCATCCAACTTGGCGACCCGGACAAACGCAGTGCGGCCACCTTCCGCCAACAGACTCAGCGCAAGCTCGCAGATCTCAAGAAGACCTACGTGCAGACCTACCAGGCATTGCATGCCAAGGCTCGGCTGGGGGTGAACGAAGACAAGCGCAAGACCGGACTCATGGGTGACGAACGGCTCAAGGTGCTCCAGAAGCTTTCCACTATCGAACTGATGCCGCGTCAGCATCTGGCCGACTTCCAGAACCGCCTTGCCGGTTTGAAGAGCTGCTTCGCGCTCACCGAGCAGGAACTGGATGCAACGCCTGTGTGCCCGCACTGCAACTACAAACCCGGCGCGGAACCACCGGCTGTACCGGCGGGCACTGTGTTGGATGATCTCGACGAGGAGCTGGACAAGCTGGTGGAGAACTGGACCCAGACACTTTTGACCAACCTGGAGGACCCGACCACCAAGGGAAACCCGGACCTGCTCAAGCCCGAGCCCAAGAAGCTCGTGAACGGCTTCATCAAAAAGCGGGCTCTGCCGTACGAAATCAATCAGGATTTCATCCATGCCCTGGGCGAGGTGCTTTCCGGGCTCCAGAAGGTTCCGGTCAAGATCGCAGATCTGCGCGCGGCGCTGCTCTCCGGCGGCTCACCGGCAACACCGGCGGAGATGAAGAAACGGTTCG
>JALUUO010000033.1 GCA_027021335.1 Nitrospirota bacterium | reverse complement strand
GATGCTTTGCATAAACACTTTAACCATGTGCGTAAAACGATGCCGAATGAATTTGCAGAAAAGTTCTTTAATGAAAGAGTGGAAGAAGCTGCTGTCAAAACAGTACTTAAAAATATTCTGTTAATCCAACCTTGGTTGAAGAAAAAAAGTCAACCGACGATTGATATCTTGGATGTCGGAATGGGAACTGGCAAACTCCCAGTTGCTTTACGTGCAATGGGATATAATGTTTATGGTTTAGATGATGATGGTGGCGGGAGCAGATCAACAGAACATCTAAAACAGATGTTCCCTTCAATAGTGGTTGCTGTCTGTTCTCTTGAAACAGCTACGTTTCCATTTGAAGACAATAAGTTTGATTTAGTTACAAGCTTGGATGTCATAGAACATCTTCCGGCTTCACCACGCCATTTCCTGAGGGAGATTCACAGGGTGCTAAAGCCTGAAGGTGTATTGTTTTTGTCAAACCCAAATCCTGCCAGTCTATATAACTGTATCAGACTGCTGATAGGCAAAAGTATCCATGACCCTATTTCAGACTTTTTTAATTCATCCTTCCAAGGTGAAGCCGGAGAGTACTCAGGTCATTGGCGTGAGTACACATTGGAAGAGCTTGAATATATGGTTAAGTCTGTAGGTTTCACGATCGAAAAGAAGGGGCATCGTTCCACGGAAATGGTAAACTTATCTGCAATATCAAAAACAGTTTATGCTCTTTATAATTTTATTACATCAAACTTGCTTCGACGATTTGCTACAGAAGCTTACGTTATATGCCGCAAATAGCAACATTGCTTGGGGATGAGAACTGAAGAGTACAAATATAATCCTAAAGTATCCATTGTTACTCCTTCATATAATCAGGGTCGGTTCATAGAGCAAACAATCTTGAGCGTCAAAGAACAGGGCTATCCCAATATTGAGCATATCATAATAGACGGTGGTTCTGATGATAATACATTAGAAATTCTTCAAAAATATGAAACCCAGTACAATATGCGATGGGTGTCAGAGCCGGATGAGGGGCAAGCTCATGCAGTAAACAAAGGGTTTGAAATGGCGGAAGGAGATATTGTTGGTTGGCTGAACTCGGATGATTTATACTTCGACTGTAATACTATTTCGATGATAGTATCAGTGTTCCTGAAAAATCCGAATGTGGATATAGTATACGGTGATTCGGCAAAGATCAACAGTGAGAATAAGGTTATGCGTATAAAAGTCGTCCCCGGGTTCGACTATACTCGTCTGTTGAGGCATTGTTTTGTAATCCAACCTTCAGTGTTTTACAGGGCGGCTGTTGTTAAAAGAGATAAACTGAATATTTCTCTCCGGTATTCTATGGATTACGAGTATTGGTTGAGGTTAGGCAGAAAATATAAGTGGATGAAAATTGACTGCATCCTTTCTGCAGATAGAAATCATAAAGAGCGAAAAATTATCAGGGACGTAGACAGGTCGCGTCAAGAAACAAAGCTGCTCAGAAGTAGCTATGGCAAAGCTTCTGATGCGAGAGTCGTCTTTATCGATAGGTTGTTAAACAAGCTCGAAATTGGATATGCACGCATTGCTGGAGTGTTTCGTCTGCGAGAGGCGAGAAATTCAAACCATGCGTTCAATGCAAAGTTTGGAAGCAGCCTTGAGATGATAAAAAATCAGCTCTTTACAAAAGACGCAGACTTGTTGTAGGGATGCAAAACGATAATATCATGCTGGATGCAGTAAATGAATATAGCTATTAATACACTTTCTGTGACTCCACAAAGGGGCGGTGCAAAAACATATCTCGTAAACATCGTCAAGAGTTTGGCTGATGTGGACAAGGACAATTCTTACTATCTGATGGTAAGTCCAATCAATGAGGCATTGTTTAAAGTAAAGTCAAAAAATTTTAAGAAAATCACCCTGCCGCTATATTCTGATAATATACCATTGAGACTCCTTCTTGAACAATTTCTGATCTATTTCTATACTAAGAAATACAAAATCGATGTCTTGTTTTCTCCCGGAAACTTTTCGACGCTCTTTCCAGGCTGTAGGCAAGTTTTGGTTATGCAGAACTCGTTGATAATCGGGCATGTGAGGAAAGAACATGTACCAAACGAGGCTTCATTTCTACGTAACCTTGGTTATAACTTGATGTTTCCGCTTTCTATAAAGAGTGCAGATAAAATAATAGCAGTATCACATGACATCAAAAAGCATCTCTTGTCTCAAATGACTGTTCCCGAGCAGAAGATTCGAGTCGTCTATGAGGGGGTTGACATGACCATGAATAAGGATTCAGGAACTATGCCGATGTTTCCGAAGCCGTATATCCTGTTTTTAAGTACTTTGTTCAAGTATAAAAAGCTTGACAGGCTTCTAAAGGCGTTTGTTCTGTTGAAAAAGGACTATAATATCCCCCACTTTCTGGTGGTTGTCGGCCGCGACCCTAAGGGCGAGGTTAAAAACTTAAAAAGGATTGTAGAACGTGAGCGGTTATCGGAACAGATAATATTTGCAGGAGCCTTGCCACACAACGAAATTGAGGCTGTCTATAAAAATGCTGATGTTTTTGTGTATCCATCCGCCGTGGAATCTTTTGGCTTGCCTGTATTAGAAGCGATGGCATGCGGCACCCCTGTCGTGGCTTCAAACAGGATGTCTGTGCCCGAGATCTGCGGCGATGCAGCTCTGATAGTGGATCCGGACAACGTCATGGAACTGGCGGATGCGATTTATAGAGCTGTTACTGACGAGACCCTCAGAAAGACTCTTGTACGGAAAGGCCTTGAGAGGGTCCGGAGATTCACATGGAAAAAAGCGGCACAGGAGACGATCGAGGTATTTAAGGAAATCCATACCTCGGCCTAAAGACATAATCTGTCCTATATTGTTCTAAAAGCCTACCTTTTACGTCAGAGTCCCCAAGAAAGAGTTGTCTCGTGTGTTGAAATGAGATAGATCAAGCACAACTTTAGTTTGCGGGAATAACGATGGAAGCTCTCGCGTCCCAACTACACGAACTGTACTACCTCTGGAGGCGCAACAACTGGATGCTCGACCCGAGGAGCTATTTCAGCGGTTTCCGGACGGTCGAGATACGGGGTCCCGTCTTCCTGCTGGGCAACCAGGG
>JALUUO010000032.1 GCA_027021335.1 Nitrospirota bacterium | reverse complement strand
GACACATAAAATGCCCCAAACGCCTCTTCATAAAACGTCCAGTTCACTTTATGCGAAACAACGAAAAGACAATGCTTCCTATCCAGGATCTGATCCAGACGGGCACGGAAGAGATCACCTTGGTCTCCACTGAGCTTTTTAGGTCGCATAAATCACCAGCTTTCGTAAGATTTTTAACGATTTCCGGTGTTTATTATGCCATAAACATGGCAACTTTTACCAATTAAAACAAGGTGTTGTCTGGTTCTTCAGGGACGACTAATTAAAGACGAAACCTAAAATCATAACCTTCAGAATTGACTGTCTTGTACTAGCGGAATGTAGGTTTTACTGTAATACTTTGGTGTATTTGGGGGCGGTTTTGTAGAATTCAGATTAAGACTTACCCACAGCCATAAAAAGGCATAAAGCGTCTCGGTTACAACCTGCGTCGGCAGGCCTGTAACCGAGACCAGTATGTTTTTCAGAACGTTTTTCAGAACATCCCTTCCTATGCAATTTGGATTAGACTAAGTCAGGCATTTTCGCTGCTGGCTTCCAGCTCCAGAGACTTGGCCCTCTGAGTCAACATGCGCCAGCTGCGCTCCACATCTTTTTGCGCCAAAGCCATAAGTTCTGCAGCAAGTTCCGGCTTTGCCGCCTTGAGCGAACGATAGCGGTTTTCGCCATAAGCATACTCCTCAAACTGAATTGTAGGAGCTTTACTGTCAATAATAAGCGGATTTTTACCCTCGGCATCAAGCACAGGATTATAGCGGTAAAGCGGCCAGTGACCACAGGCCACAGCTTTTTTCTGCTGGTCAAGAGCCGTGGTCATGTTTATGCCGTGGTTTATACAGTGAGAGTACGCAATTATTAGTGATGGACCGTCGTAAGCCTCTGCCTCCATCATCGCTTTAACCACATGAGCTGCACTGCTTCCCATAGCCACCTTGGTTACATACACATTGCCATAAGTAGCGAATATCATGCCTATATCCTTCTTTGGCAGTCTCTTGCCTGCTGCAGCAAACTGGGCCACCGCACCTCTGGGCGTAGACTTTGACATCTGCCCGCCTGTGTTGGAATAAACCTCTGTATCAAGGAGCAGAATATTAACGTTCTCTCCCGATGCCAGCACATGGTCCAGGCCGCCGTAACCTATATCATAGGCCCAACCATCGCCACCAACTACCCAGACAGATTTTTTAACCAGGTAGTCCACGACCGGAAGAAGCCTATTGACAACCTGGTTGTTCCTGTTTTTTTCCAGCTCCGTCCTTAGGACATCTATACGAGCACGTTGCTTGTCTATCTCCACCTGACTACCTTGAGGTGCTTCAATAATATCCTTAACCTGTGCTGCGTCAATTATGCCGTCAGAGGCCAGTTTCATCAGAAGTTCACTCGCAAGTACAGCCTGTTTATTGATCGATTGCCGCATTCCCAAGCCAAACTCCGCATTATCCTCGAAAAGAGAATTCGCCCAGGCAGGACCACGGCCGTCGCTCTGCTTGCAATAAGGAGTTGTAGGCAGATTACCGCCGTAAATAGAAGAACAACCTGTAGCGTTTGCTATAATCATCCGGTCACCGAACAACTGTGTGGCAAGCTTTATGTAAGGGGTCTCACCACAGCCGGCACAGGCTCCCGAAAATTCAAAAAGAGGCCGTCTGAGCTGGCTTCCCTTTATACTGCCAAGATTCAACTCCTCCACCGGATACTCCGGCATAGTAAGGAAAAATTTCCAGTTTTCCATCTCTCTTGCCCGGAGTTCATCAGTGTTACTTACCATGTTAATAGCTTTTTTGTCCGTTTTGTTTCCATCCGCATCCTTCTTGTAGGCCGGACATACATGCACACAAGTTCCACAACCAGTACAGTCTTCGGTCGAAACCTGTATTACGCACTTTTTACCCTTGAACTGACCACCTTTGCCGTCGCTGGACTTAAGGGTAGCCGGAGCACCGACCAGAGCCGACTCTTCCACAATCTTCATCCTTATAACAGCATGAGGACAAACAATTGAACACTGAGCACACTGAATACAGGTTTCGGCATCCCACTCCGGCACGTTTACGGCAATGTTACGCTTTTCATACTGGGTTGTAGCAGTGGGCCAGGTACCATCAGCAGGCATCTGTGAAACCTTGATCATATCACCTTTTCCCTCTATCATCCTTGCAGTAACATTTTTAACAAAAGCAGGAGCGTCCTCCGGTACGACAGAGGGGCGCTTATGACCGGTTATATCTGAAGGCACCGGAACTTCAATGATATTTTCCACAGCGCCGTCAACAGCAGAGTAGTTCATCTGAACCACTTTATCTCCTTTACTGCCATACGTCTTTTTTATCGCTGTTTTTATGGAAGCGATCGCCTCTTCCTTACTGAGTATGCCGGAAATCAGGAAAAACGCCGTCTGCATAATCATATTGATCCTGGCTCCCAGGCCTAAAGCCGCAGCAAGACTGATAGCATCTATGATATAGAATTTAGCGTTCTTTTCTATCAGAGCCGCCTGTACTTCGGCAGGCAGATGCGACCAGACCTCATCTGCCTTGTAGCTGGAGGTGAGGAGAAACGTTCCTCCCTGCTCCAGGTTTCCAAGCATGTCATATGTGTCTAGAAAGCTGGGATTGTGACAAGCTATAAAGCTCGCCTTTTTTATTAAGTAAGGTGCAAGTATTTTGTTTTTACCGAACCTCAGATGGCTTGTGGTTATCGAGCCGGATTTTTTGGAGTCGTAAACAAAATAGCCCTGAGCATTGTTGTCCGTCTCTGTCCCTATAATTTTAATTGTGTTTTTATTTGCGCCGACAGTACCGTCAGAGCCTAAACCGTAGAACATTGCCCGGAATACATCCCTCTCTATATTGAAAGAACCCTCATCATAGGGCAGGCTGGTCATCATAACATCATCGTCAGGACCGACACAGAAGTGGTTTTTCGGAGAGTCAGAGGCGATATTATCAAATATCGCCTTAACCATGGCAGGCGTGAACTCAGCCGATCCCAGACCGTAACGTCCTCCGACAACTCTGGGAATGGAAGAAATCGTTCCGGCATCAAACGCCTCGCCAAGCGCTGTACGCACATCCTGGTACAGAGGCTCGCCGGAAGCACCCGGCTCCTTGGTCCTATCCATAACAGAAATAGTCTTAACCGATGTTGGAAGAGCTGATACCATGGCTTGAGTATCAAATGGTCTGAAAAGACGAACTATGACCAACCCAACCTTCTCGCCCTGAGCCACCAAATGTTCAACAGTGGCTGTCACCACCTCGCAACCGGATCCCATCATCACGATGACTCTCTCGGCATCTTCAGCACCCACATAATCAAAAAGACGATACCGGCGGCCAACCTGCGCAGCCAGCTTGTCCATTGTCTCCTGAATGATACCCGCAACAGGAGCATAAAACTTGTTCACTGTCTCACGCCCGGTAAAATAGACATCCGGATTCTGAGCGGTTCCACGGATGGTTGGCTTGTCGGGCGTAAGACTACGGCTTCTGTGCGCGGCAACAAGCTCTTCGTCAATAACCGCCCGCATATCATCGTAGGTAAGCTCCTCTACTTTCTGTATCTCGTGGGAGGTTCTGAAACCATCAAAAAAGTGCATAAACGGTATACGTGACTTCAGGGTAGCCTGCTGAGCTATAAGCGCGAAATCCATACACTCCTGTACGTTCTGAGAGGCCAGCATACCCCAACCCGTCTGCCGGGCTGCCATAACATCGCTGTGATCACCGAAGATAGAAAGCCCCTGGCAAGCCAAGGAACGGGCTGTGATATGAAAAACCGTAGGCGTAAGCTCACCCGCGATCTTATACATATTTGGAATCATCAAAAGCAGGCCCTGAGAAGCAGTAAACGTTGTGCATAGCGATCCCGTGGCCAGGGCTCCGTGCAGAGCGCCGGCTACGCCGCCCTCTGACTGCATCTGAGATACTGCAGGAACCGAGCCCCATATATTTTCCTGTGACTTAGCAGCCTTCATATCCGCCTCCGCAGCCATTGGGGAGGATGGTGTTATTGGATAAATATTAATAACTTCGTTTGTGGCGTACGCCACATGCGTACATGCCTGGTTCCCATCAATGGTTACCATTTTTCGTGCCATGATTGTTCTCCTTAACTTTAAATTCCGTATTTTATTATTTTTTCAAGTCGAGTTATTTTCCTCTTGTTATTTTATCGTGTTATACCTTTATTTCTCGCATTATAAAGCAGTCCCAATTATACATAAATTACCGGTTTATGTGCAGAATAATATATCGTAAAACTACTGGATGAGTCAAAAGTTTAGAAAATGAAACGACAAAATAGTGGTATTATTTGCTAAAGCGTGAACAGTGTAGATTGTACTGCGGACGTACGGACAACTAGGTTTATTTTATATCGTAATGTCACCAATGGTTATACGTTTAAACCACAATCTCCTTAAAAATAATGTACTTAGAATAGTGACTACTATCAATATCAACGTATTTTTATGAAAAAATAATGCAACCACCCCTATTAAAAGCTGTATTGCTAAAATTAAGACAACCGCCTTGGTGGCGCTCCTGTACCTCCTCCGGAGTATATGGTGTAAATGCCTTTTATCCGCCTTGAAAGGAGAGCGTTTCTTACGCCTTCTTCTTGATATTGCAAAAAGCGTATCATGTATCGGAACAAAAGCCATAAGCAACAATGCCCATGGTGAAATCTCAGGATGCTTGCTCAAAAGAACAACAGCCGTCATACCAACAGAAAAACCAACTAGGTAACTTCCTCCATCTCCCAGAAATATTTTAGCCGAAGGGAAGTTAAATATAAGAAATCCAAATATGCTGCCCACAAGCAGTAGTGCGTATATAACCAGGGCATAGTAATCGTAAATATACGATAAACAAGCGAGCAAAACAAGAAATATCCATCCTAGTCCCGCGCAGAGGCCATCCAGCCCGTCAATTATATTATATGCGTTTGTCACTCCTGCAATACACATTATTGTAAAAGGAATAGCAATGAAAACAGGAAGAGTAAACATACCGGAATTAGCAATGTACATACCGCTTAAAAACACAAAACAAGCCGCAAATATTAGTTGTAAAGGCAGCCTAACATAAAATTTTAAAGATAAAATATCATCAAGAAAACCTATTATAAAAATAGAAGCTATAGGAAAGACATGCCACAAAGCAAGATGAATTCTAGGTACAAATATTAATAGCAAAAGCGACACCAACAACAAAGATGAAAATAATATTAAGCCTCCTGTTCTTGGTATAGGGGTGACATGAATACTGCGGACTTTGGGAATATCCATCACATTATACCTGTGTGCCACCCATGTTGCTATTGGAAAAGCTGCAACAGAGATACAAAAGGAGCTTATCAGAGCAAAAAGATATAAATAGAAGTACAAATTCATAAGTAAAACCCACTTGACCAAGTAATAACGTAATTACTCAGATGGACAGACTAAAGGCCGGGGAATACCAGGTTTCTGCTCGGTTTGCAGCAAGCCTCCTGGTGATATGAACAACCCAACCTATTTTTTATCGCAGCATATATCTTTTTATAGTTTTAATCTTTTCTTTATGCTCTGGATCCTCGAGAACCTTCTCTTTGTACTCCATGAAAAAAGCCATAAAAATCCCAATAAAGAACCCTCCAATCGTAGCAATAATCACAATACGAGTTCTTTTAGGCTTTGATCTCTTTTCCGGTGGAATGGCCTCATCAAGCACCTGAATCATCACCGCATCCCTGGCCTCATCAAGTCGTGCAGCCTCATACTGTTTAAGAAAAAAACTGTATACGGTCTCAGCAAATTTAAACTCCCTGAGCTTTCTTACATACTCCGTTCCAATTTCCGGCATTCTTTCTGTAGACATCAGGGGATCATAGTTTTTGCCATGCCCTGTCTCAAGTTTATCCAGTTCAGCTCTCAACCCTTTCAAGGCTTCTTCAACTTTCTGCAGATCGGGATTATTGGGAGTGGAATATGTTCTCATAACTTTGAGGCGCACTTCTCTCTCGGCAATTTTTGCCTTTATGTTCGCAATAGCCGATATCACCGCTTTTGCCTGCTCATCGATCTTCAGAGCCCCTGTTTCCATCTTGAACTTTTCCATCTCTTCCTCTGCCGCTATAAGTGATTCCTCCGCCTCTCTAAGCTGCTCTCCAAAGAAGGCTCTACGTTGTGCCGCCTCGGTAATAGCAAGTTTTTTCGTCAGTTGTTTCAGTTCCTCAACAAGGGCATTTGCTATATCAGCAGCCATCTCAGGATCTGTGTCATTAACAGCAATGGTGATAATTCCGCTCCTGCTGCTGGATCGAACAATAATGCTCGCACTCAGAATTTTTCTTGCATCGACTATAGTCTCGACTCCATAACGCTTTATCAAGCCGAATTTTTCTACAATCCTGTTCATGACAGCTCTGCTTCTAATCAGTTCAAGATATAGTGCGTTCGGGCTGCTTAAACCAAATATGCTGGCAGCGGCACCTGCAGCTCCACCAAACTGGCTTAGTAGCTGAGAGGTCATCCCAACACTCTTTGCGCTTGGACGCAAAATTCTAGCTTCGGCCTTATATATTTCAGGCATACGAAGGCTGATAACCGCAGCAGTTGCAGCAGAAACAAACATGATAAGCAGTATCAGCTTCTTTCTTTTTATAAGAATTATCAAGTAGTCGAGAAAACTTATCGATTCGTCTAGCGGTTGTGTCTCAATTTTTTCCAACAGCACACTCTCCTAGTCCGACTGGGACGGAATCAAAAAGGATTATTAAATTGCAACTGTGTTTTAAGATCATTATGCATACAGTAATTTTTCTACCAAGAATCAGAAGTAGTACTCTACACTAAGCGCAAACAGGTTAATGTTTCCTGCGCTATCGTTTACATATATTGGATTTTTAAACTTACCAAAAGTGTATTTTCCCTCTATATTCAAAGCGTTTGTTAAATTGAATGTCAGTCCCACAGACGCCTCTATTTTCGTGGGATTAGCTGTACCAGATAACTTATCGACAGATAAACTATATTTTTCTATATCGTATGAAACATTAATCCTGCCGTTTAACTCTGGCACATGATAATTTAATTCAAAAAACATATCACTGGAATCGACACCCATATGATGGCCTATGGCTCTATTGTTGGATATAAAGCTTGAAACAAAATAGTTTTCTGAATATTCCGCTCTAAAGCCAAGTCTGTCAAGCAGTAAAATCCTGGGTAGATACAGACCTGTAATGTAAGACCACTTACTCTGCAATACTTTTGTGCCGTCCTCTCCAGCCTCCAGGTACAGCTGAAAAGGCTGCAACCACGATGGCACAGTCAGTTTTAAGTCAAACCCAGCCCTCTGAACTCCACTTCTACCTTTCAACTCATCTTCATTGCTGCCACCAAAACTCTTTAAGATGGCGCTGACATCGTTTAAACGCCCCTTTCCAGCAAAAACAGCTGTTCTTTGGATTCCTGCCTCAAGATATGGTATGGGCTTAAAGTTAAGACGCATTCCCCATATATAAGGTTCAGGCGTATTTTTGTCTTTTTCAAGACGAGTTTCAATTAATGTAAATCTGAAAGGCCCCAGATACTTAAAAATCCAGGGCAAAAGAGCCGGCTGTGAATTGGAAAGCTTTATGACAGTTAAAGGATCGGGGTTGTTCGACAGCATAAGAGCTCCGTGATATCCGGGTCCCCACCACTGGGAGTCTTTACCAACCTGAAGGTCCAGCCCGGCAAAATTAAGAACTCCATAGCCTGTTTTTAAAAAAGCGTACTCGTCTTTATCTCCACTGTCGTCTGCTTCTGAGTACCTGAACTCGGGGTTAACATAGAAGGAAAGCCGGCCAAGCTCCGCTTTTGACGAAAAACCTAACCGTACGTTTGAACCTTTTCTGAACTTATCACCATCATTATTGTAATACAACCCTTGTATGCCGGAGTCCGCATAGAAGTAGCGTGTATAGAGATTATCAACAGGTTTAATAAATTTGGTCTCTACAATATCATCACGCAACAGTCTCCTTAATAAATCGATAACCTCTTCTAAAAAAGAGTTTTTATTTCCAGCCTTCTCTGCTTCACGCAGAACCCTTACTACTTCTCTGCGGCTTAAAGGCAGTGTCGTGATCAAGCCACTCTTAATAATTCCTTCAGCTTCGAGGCGCAGAATCAGGCTATAAACGCTGTCGTCTAAAGGGATATATGTCGCTGCCTTGGCTGACGACGGTGACGGAATTGTTACGGTAAAGACACCCAGGAAAAAAACCGCATATTTAAGGAAGCGCTGCAAATACAACTCCTGCTGTTACAGCAATCTGGTATAGAATCTGCGTAATATCTTTGACATTACGCATCCATGCTATTCTTTCAAGTTTCTCAGGCACAACTATTGTATCGCCGGATTCCACCATTCCGCCTATCTCCCACCTTGAATACTCACTGTTCCATGAAAGGCCAAGAAAACCCCCTCCCGCCCTGATCGCAGAGCCATTAGCCTTGAAGAGATATATCTCAGTATCAGCAGCATTTGCCGTATAGCCACCCGCAAGATTAATGTAATACTTGACACTCCTACCCTTTTCATAAACGAAAGCCGTCTGGTTATAGACTGCCCCAAGTGTTTGTACAACATTAGGATTTGTTGGGATATGCACTGAATCACCATCTTCAATCTCTATATCATAAGGAGTACCTATAAGTTTGTCAGGAGTATATGACTGAATCGCAATCCTTCCTTTTGCCTTTATTGTTCGGAGTTTTTCGATAAAACGCCTCTTCTGTTTTGTCTCAAGTTGCAGTAACCTTGCAGCATCCTGTGAAGCAGCAGTTGTTGCCTGAGCAGTGCCGGCGCTAAGAAGTTCTATTTCCAGCCTATCAACCATTTCATCTATCTGTGCCTGTTGAAGCGCTCTGACTTTTTCTCTTTCAAATACCGTGCCTTTCAAATAGGCCCTATTCGTATACCCTCCAGCCCTTTCAATCAGCGAAGACAACCTCTCCCCTTTCTTTATGGTATAAACACCCGGGAATTTGACTTCACCTGTAATACTTGCTGTTTTATAAAGCCGCCACTCGGGAACCGTACGTACAAAAAGATAGTCATTTTCCTTAAGAAGTACATTTTCATTCGTATCTCCAGCTAAAGCTTTTTCTAAATCGATAATAATTTTCTCGGTTTTCGGCCCTTTTTCCGTAACAAATACCCTGGTAAGTTCAGACTCTTTTTTGTATGCATAATATTTAAGCCCCCCGGCCATAGATATTAAGTCTTTAACAGTCATACCCCGACTAACACCGTATTCGCCTTGCCGCTGTACAGCACCGGTAAGCCTGACAACTTTTCTGTCTTGTACAACCTGAAATATTTTTACCAGATCACCTGCCTGAACGATTATATCTCGGCCCTGGACATCCTCCAGGCTGGACTCAAAAACTGTCTGCCTACTGTTATCAACAACCCTCTCTATCTGAACCCTTCCTCTAAAGGCAATAGCGCTCAGCCCTCCGGCTGTGTCTATCAGATCGGAAACAGTAGTTTCACCTTTAAGCTCGTATATGGCAGGAGTATTTACGCTGCCGGCAATAGCGACCAAGGAACCTACAGGTGGTATAAATATCACATCTTCAGGCATCAATCTTATGTCCTGGCCTTTATCCCCTTTTAGCAGAAAATCATACATATCAAAATGGGCTATGGTTTTGCCTTTTCTTTTTACCTGTATGTCTCTCAAGGAACCGGTCTTGCTTGGTCCTCCGGTCTCGAACAATGCATTTACAAGAGTCGAAAGAGCTGAAATTGTGTATGAACCAGGTTGCTGAGCATTACCGACAAGATACACCCGAATGGATCTCAAAGCCCCCATGCTCACATTCATCTGAAATCCTGTATAATATCTTGATAGCTCTTTAAATAAGAGATCCTTCAACTCCTTAAAGGTCAGTCCTGCTACACCAAGAATTCCGGCCTTTGGTAAAGTGATATTACCATCTCTATCAACCACAGCGATCCACTGCCCTTCAACCTTGCCCCAGATTGTCACTTTTACCTCATCCCCAGGACCAATTAGATAGTCAGGCCCCACAGGTACATTTGTAACAGGTGCAAAAGTTGACGGCAGCCGTCTTTTTTCACGAACGCCTATCCTGTTTTCCTGTTCTTCAGGCCTGTATTCTTTATCCTCAACATCAACAACAGGCTCAAAGCCTATTGATTGTTCAGATAAACCAAGCCTGGCAGAAGTTTTTTTAACGCTGGTTGACTTAGGGGCAACTTGCTTAAAAAGGTCATAACCAAACTGCCGTATGTCCGTAGATACCGTAAATGACATCGAGCCGGAAACGTATTTTTCGAATTCTGAAAGCTCCTCATCTACAAATTCCGGCTCAACAGCACCGCCCGGTTTTGGCACCATCCGCCCGGTTTGAGGCGGCAATTGAGACTGAACACCAGTTGCCTGAATACCGGTTGATTGAGAAGTTGACAAGCCTGCGGAAGTAATCGGTATTAGTTGGAGTTCCTGCGCAGAAAGCGAACCTGCGCAGACAACCATACAAATTAATAAAACAATCGTTAAAATTATCTTATTTTTCATATTTTAAATTACAATACACTAATAAAAAAAGTCAATCACTCTGAGAACTGATCTTATAGTTCTTTATTACAATGTTTACATATTTTTGCACGCTGCTTAATAACCTCGGCACAATAAGGACATTCTTTGGTATAGTTAGCCGCATGTATTTTTTTAATAGATTTTCTTATCTGCTCTTTAATCGTTTCGTGTTCTGACTCCACATTCAACAACGCATCCATAGCTCTTAAATCCTTCATATCTCCAAGCATCTGGGCAGCCTTAAGCCTAACACTCAACCATTCGTCTCCGGCAAGCAGAATATCAATTATCGGTTCAATTTCTTTTGCTATAAAAGCATCCGTCAGCCTAGCCATGGCCTTGTTTCTTTTCTCGATACTTTCCCTGTCCTTAGCCTCCTGAATTTCATCAAGAATATTACCCTTCATAGCATCCACGCTGCCGGCAGGAATGGCCATATTCTCTTTCGAATCCGGATGAATCATAGCCCGGTACCCCATACTCTGTCCGTAATTGGCATCCATGTGGCCCCAACTGTTTTTAAAAAAAACACACTGGTCGTTAAAACAGATATACAAGTGATCCGTACACCAACCCAACCCGTCGCTGAAGTTAAACGGAGGAACCTGCCATTTATTCATTTTCTTACTGCAATGCGGACATATGTATTGGTCACCACCTGTACCTTTGTTTTTCTTGGACGGGGCAGTTCCGCTACTGTTTGAATTCGACATGCGAGATACCTCTTTTCACTACCAGAATAATCTAAAATTATTTAACTACTACCACCCCAATTGATTCTACTTATACTTATCATTTCGACCATAAGGAGTTTTTTTTAAACAGATCACATCCGTTTCAATTTTGTCACCTTGTTATTATAACCGGATTGCCATAGGCATGTCACAGGCACGTAATATGCATGTGATACGCATATATACAGTTATTTTCTTCCTGGAATCTGTTTTGATGATACTATGCGGTGGGTTCAAAGATTGGCATAGAACCTGAACTTAGTATATCCAAGAAAACCTAATTCAGACCAAAACAGTATTGATCCGCAGTATGGAGAGCAAGCCCTAGACATAAAAGTCCACCCTATATTCTCCAGTAGCGCGACTGGAGAAAGCCGTAATACCTTCTCCCCTGTTATTGTAAACCAGCAGATATCCTGGGGAGATACTTCTAGCGGCAGCCCCGGCATAGGAATAGTTTTGACTTGAAGCACCCGGACTCTGAGCGTAGTTGAGTCGTGGTACTCTTCTTTCGCCATTTTCAGCGACATCCTCAGCAGCTTTCGGCCGGCGTTTGTTACGCTGAATTAACGTGGCCGATTTGCTGAGATATAACGATATCTCACGTGAGTTATTTATAGTCGTCATCTGTTTTGAACTCGTTAATTTTAAGCTGATAAAACAAAAAAAACCTGGAACACCGGCCAGGTTTCAAAGCTTACACTAAATTAAATTTAGAATTTTAGCTTCTAGATTAAGCCGCTTTCCTCCATTCTTTCGACTTATCGAGACCAAACGCAAAAGTATCGATTTTCAGATCACTTTCAGGAAACGCCTTTTTCATCCTTTCCATAAAAGCCGAGTATACAGTTTTCTTGTGTTGTTGCACATCGTGGTCCCTAGAAGCATCAGTAATACCCTCAAGCTCAATGTCCATCTTAAATTCGATGTCTGGTGCGATCGTTATGCGTACCATAAGTCTTCACCCCCTTTTGCATGAGTGTCTTGTTCCTCTGGAATCGAGGTTATCTATAATTATATTGTACTCCTATTTTATTAAAATGCAAGTTGCAGGCTTCAACATAAGACACTTACAACATCGGCTTGCCTGATGAATAGGTTTCATCAGGATTATAGCTGGCAACCAACTCCTTAAGGTAGGCCCGCAGTACCCCAGAGTCAGGGTTTAAAATCAAATCCTCAAGCAGGGGTAGCTTTTCCTGTATTCCCTCGTAACGGGCATGATCCTTCGCTTTGAATATTTTAGAGTGAGTGGTCAACTCCAGGTCTTCCTTGGCTGTGAGAAGCTCTTCATACATCTTTTCTCCAGGGCGGATACCAGAGTAGACAATAGGAATATCAACCTCCGGCTTAAGGCCGTGAAGCCGGATCATCTCTTTTGCAACATCGACAATCTTTATCGGATTCCCCATATCCAGAACAAAAACTTCTCCGCCAATACCCATAGCACCGGCTTGAAGTATAAGCGTTACAGCTTCAGGAATGGACATAAAATAACGGGTCATTTCCGCGTGTGTAACCGTTACAGGTCCTCCCTGCCTTATCTGTCTCTGAAAAGTCGGGATAACACTTCCACGACTTCCGACCACATTGCCGAACCTTACCGATATGAAACGGGTGCTTTCCATGCCGTTTAGTTCCTTTACAATTTTCTCTGCAACACGCTTTGTGGCACCCATAACATTGGTGGGACGAACAGCCTTGTCCGTGGAAACCATGACAAACCTCTCTACACGGAATTCCAGAGCCATTTCCGCTACTACTTTTGTACCCATAATATTTGTTTTGACAGCCTCTTCTGGAAATTCTTCCATAATAGGCACATGTTTGTAGGCTGCAGCATGAAAAACAACATGTGGGATATGGTTGGCAAAAACCAACTTCATCTTGGTCAAGTCACGAACATCACCCACTATAGGGCATAGTCTTACGTCCCCAATCTCTTCTTTAACCTCTTGTTCAATATGAAAAAGTTCAGTTTCATCTATATCGAGAGCTACTACCCGCTCCGGATGAAAGCGAAGCACCTGCCGGATTAGTTCCATTCCGATTGAGCCACCGGCTCCCGTAACCAAAATTCGTTTTCCGTTAAGGCTGCTTGCGATTAAACCCTGGTTCACCACAGCCTGCTCACGTCCTAGAATATCCTCAATTCTAATCCTTTTGATATCAGACAAAGTAACCTTGCCATGTAGAATTTCGTCCAAACCGGGCACCGTCTTTACATCTGTTATCCCGGCATCTCTTACATGGGTAAGAATATCACGCACCTCTTTTGAAAACACCGAGGGCATGGCTATTATTATCACCTCGACATTCATCCTGCGCACAACTTCCGGAATCATGGATCTGCCCCCAAAAACTTTGACACCGTGTATATACAGGTTTGCCTTATGGGGGTTATCATCAATAAACCCTACAGGACGATAGGCAGAGTTGAGATTACGTTTCATGTCACGAACTATCTGTTCTCCGGCATTTCCAGCGCCGATCACCAAAGCGCGTTTATAGCCATTCAAATTAGCATTTTTAAGCACATGAAGATAAAACCTTTTAGAAATCCTCAAGCCACTTACGAGAAAAAGGGCGCAGACAAAATCGATAAAAAATATAGACCTTGGGAGGCCGTGAAAGAATGAAATGCCACGTAGAATAAACGAAAGTCCTGCTAAAGCACAGAAAGAAAAACCAAGAGCTTTCACAATATTCCACATCTCGTACATGCCGAAGTACGACCAACTCATCTTATAAACCCTGGTTAAAGCAAGTACTGAAATCTGAAGAGAAACAAACAAAATCACGGTAGGCAGAAGCATCGAAAGGTACGGCTCCGGAATAGAGCTTCCGAACCTGAGATGGAATGACATGTAAACAGACAAGGAAAGCAGAGCAATGTCCAACAAGATAAAAAATGCGCCACGGTTAAACGGTGTTTTCTTTATGGGTATCATAATTTAAAGAGTTTATGTCAGCAATTTAATAAAATCAAGTAAATTCTGTTGGCCGGCTCGCCTTGACCTCCAGGCGA
>JALUUO010000031.1 GCA_027021335.1 Nitrospirota bacterium | reverse complement strand
ATTAACCCATATCCCAAGGTGAGCAGTCAAGATTTTGTACCGCTGAACATATCAGGCGCAATCACAGAGTGTATCATAATGAACAAAAAGAAGGGTTCCAGACGGGCATAAGCCGCTGTCCGGGCAAATCTTGACACGTTGTCTGTGTAATTACGTGATGGACCCTGCTAATAGATAAGAAGGTTAGCTGTACAGCGCAATCCATGCTCCTTCTTAAAAATGAGGAACCTGTCACTGTATCCGATCCAAAATCTGCGCCACTGCATCTATAACTCTATCAACTGTCAAGGATGAAAGGCACTTAACCTCTCTCTTGCAACGTGGAGTATATCCGTATCTTGTACACGGACTGCAATCGAGATGGTTATTTAATACAATATGTTTTTTCCCTCGAGGGGCCCATTTCTTTTCTATTCCCGCACCGAAAAGAGAAACGGTGGCTGTTCCGGCAGCATATGCTATGTGCATTAGACCGGAGTCGGCGGACAATAGCAGTTTGCACCCTTTGAGTATGGCAGCTGCATCTTTGATGGTCGTTTTACCGGTAAGATCAACACAGTCATCGACATACTTCTTTATCGCGCCAGCATCCTTCGTGTCTGCGCCTGAACCAAGTATCACGATCCTGTAGCCTCTGTTCCTTAAAGCTCTCGCTACTTTGCCAAATCTGTCTCCTCCCCATCTTCGCTCATCCACAGAAGCACCGGGGGAAATAGCAATGACCGGAGGTTGAAGCTTGAAGGTTGAATAACTGGAATCAACGGATAGAGTATCTTCTATGTTCAAGAAGGGGCTGTCTAAATCAAATGCTGAACTTGAAACGCAGCTCCCGAACTCAAGATTGTTTATCAATGGTTCTATTAGATTCAAAAAGCTGTACACCTCATAATCATCCTGTCGGTAAGGAATCCTATGAGTAAACAACCTTCCCCTTTCGTTTGTGTCAAACCCGATTCTTACGGCAGCACCTGTAAGATAGGCTACAACTGCTGAAAGTCTGTGCCATTGTTCTGTATCAACCACAACATCGTACTCGTTACGAAGACATTTAACGATATCCATCCCCCTGTCATATAGATATATCCTCCCTATATCATTGGAAAACTCAAAAACTTCAGCGTTTCTCCTTTCAGATAGGACATCGATCTCGGAGTCTGGAAGTTTTGCTTTCAATGTATTAATTGCAGGCAATAGAAGTACTGCATCACCTATGCCGCCGGGACGGATGATTAGAATTCTTCTACTACCCCCAGCGGTAGCAGCCTTGTAAGACTTGTTTATTCCCGGGAGTAAATATACAAGTGGTTTGCCTAAAAAACCGTCTATGGACTTTAACAGCTTAATCTTGGTCACTTTTGAATGTTAACTGCCCATTTCCTATTGTGCTATTCGGCAAAGCATTCTATATCAAGGTCATACATATTCGGCACATCATGCACGTTCTTGTCTTCATTACAGATTTAGTAGATATTACCTATATTTTTTATTTTAGCATAAACGCCCCTTGGATACAGTCTTAAACCCCGCACTTTCAAAAGTCTGCTTCAGCCTTTTCTTACAACACCTCATCCCTGCTGAGTGATGGCTTATGGGAAGCGGGAAAATCTCTCTTGACAACTGTTAATTTATTAAGTAAAGATATAGGATATAATGAGAACCGAGAGTTTATCAGCTGATATGGATGTGTCGGTTATCATCCCTGTTTACCAGCGATTGGATTGGATAGGAAGGTGTATCCATAACTTACTCGAACAGAGCTTTGACGGAACGATCGAGATTATCGTTGTGGATGACGGTTCCCCAAACGGATCAGAGATTGAAACACTCGTTAAAGCTTTCCCCTCAAAAGGAGGAAAACATATCAGGTATATAAGGCAACAACAGGGGGGGCCAGCCGCAGCTCGCAACTATGGAGTGCGTTTTTCGACGGGGAAGATTCTATGCTTTTTAGATGATGACTCCATAGTTGACATAAAATGGATTTATGAAATTACGGCGCCTTTCCGACATTCAAGCTCTGTAGCGGTAGTCAGCGGACAGACACGCTCTTTGGATCGTCAAAACAGACTTTCTCTTCTGCTTGAAAAAGCGGTATACACCGGCAAAAACTGGGCAACATGTAATATCGCATATAGAAGGGATATTTTCGAGGCAGTTGGAGGATTCGACGAATCTTTTCCAGAGGCAAGCTGGGAAGACAACGACCTTGGGCTTAGGGTCAGGTGGGCAGGCTACTCTCACATTTACAATGAAAATGCCATTGTTTATCATCCACATGAAAACTCCATAAGTGAATATAAACAGAAATGCCTACGTAACGGAAGAGGAGCCGCTGTATTCAGCCGCAAGTATATACTCAAAAAACCCCTGTGGGGGATCGGAACACCTTTAATTATGTCAAGACGGTTAATTTATGGAATGCTTCCTTCTACTTGGATAAGGAAAGATAGGTCCATAGAATATTTGAGGTTCCTGTGGTCATTTTATTCGATACAGGGATTTATTAGTGCACTCGTCGGGAAGAACCATGATAAAAACTAAACGTGTAAAAATAGTCACCGGATTGAAATGCAATATCCAGTGTATTTTTTGCTATTACCAAGATAGCCTGAAGGCACCCAACAGAACGTTTGACGAGATCCAAAAAGACATTTTATATGCCAAACGGCACGGGATAACCGAAGTGGATTTCTCAGGTGGAGAGCCAACCATCAACCCCGAGCTTCCGAGATTGGTTCAGGAAGCAAAGTCAATTGGAATGGAAAGGGTCGGCATCATAAGCAATGGTCTCAGGCTGGCTGACAGGAATTACACAAAAACACTTAAAGAGGCGGGGCTTGACGATATCCTTTTTTCTGTACATGGACCAGGAGAAAAAGTCCATGACGCGATAACCAAGATACCAGGCAGCTTCAGTAAGATATCACAGGCACTGTCGAATGCTTACACTGAAGGAATAAACATAAGAACAAATACTGTGGTTAACCGGCTCAACTATCGGGATCTGTGTAAAATAGCTGCGTTTATTCTTCCATTCCAGCCTATCCAGGTAAACTTCATTACAATAAACGACTGGTGTTTTGCCAAACACCTTGTGGATAAATTGATGCTGAGCTACTCGGAAATGAGCCCACGATTGAAAGAGGCCTGCGACCTTTTGAGCCCAAGCATAAGGACGGTAAACGTCCGGTACATTCCCTTCTGTTTTATGAAAGGCTACGAAAGGTTTGTATGTAACCACAAGCAGGTTAAATTTGACCGCTTTGAGTGGGTACCTCGGGTTCGAGCAAGACTGGAAGTCCAGAATAGTTTGTTGAGATATATAGGAATAGTGACATATGGCTATCTTCGCGGCGGAGCGATATGGAAGACATTTAGGATGCCGTTTCAAGAGGTTCTTGACGAAAGTGTTGTAGAGGCCCTGCGTCATTGGTTTTACAAGAAAGCCCCCAGCTGTAGGAAATGCCGCTACGAAAAAATCTGTGATGGCGTGGAAAACACATATGCCGAGATATTTGGAGTCGAGGAGTTAAGTCCAAATATCGGCCCTAAGATATCAGACCCCGTCTATTTCAGGAATATCGAAAATCAAGATGCTTTTACTGAATGATGAAACACTGACGGTAAAGCGCTCAAAACACCGGGGTAAAGTGCCCTTAGAGCGCACTGTGGAATGAACAGTCCATGTCAATATCTGGGGCATGGCAAGAAGATCAGGAGCACACGCTAACAGACTGAGCGAACAATGACAGAGGGTTCCCACTACTGAAAGCGGGGGACCAAAGAGCATAACGCTTGTTGACCTGAATTCAGACAACTGATAAAACTGAGCCATCCTCAAAAAACCCGATTTGTGGCGGGTGGAGACAACTGAGAAAGGAAGAACAATTCATTATTGCAACCTGTTGCCGATATTGACCAGTTGGTACCGATGTCTTCCATAAGAATAAGCGTTGTTATTGCAACTTGCAACCGAGCCCGTTTCCTCGAAAGCTGCCTTAACTCTTTGGAGAAACAGTCTCTTGACAAAGATTTGTTTGAAGTCATTGTAGTCAATGACGGCTCCACCGACTCTACAAGTCAATTACTTGACGACTTTAAGAAGAAAACAAGTATCCACTTTCGTTATATAAATCAAGAAAACAGGGGCGTCTCTTTTGCTCGCAATGTAGGGATTGATAATGCCAAGGGAGAGTATATTGCTTTTACGGACGATGATTGTATTGCACCAGTAGATTGGCTCAAGAAGATGTATCAGCTATTCAGTCAGGCAGGAGAAAATGTTGCAGGTGTCGGAGGGCCTTTAGACTGCATAACCATGAATAAAGACTCTTATATTGCACACTTTATTCAATTTATAGATGAGTTCAATTACATTCCAGTATTAAGAAAACATTTTATCCGGTATGTCCACACTTCCCAGTTGAAAGGAACCGAACAGATTCCCTACCTGCGGACTTCGAATGCAATGTTCAGGAAGAAGTACCTGAAGGAAGTAGGAGGGTTTGACGTCAACTTTAAAAGGCCGGGGGGTGAAGATCCCGACCTTTGTTATCGGTTGTTGAATAAAGGTTACAGCTTCCATTTCGATAAAGACTTGAGGATGCTGCACTGTTCAAGGGAGAAATTCGCAGACTATTTCAAGTCCTTAAAAAACTACATAAAAGGAGAAGTCTGGAAGAGCAGAAAGCGTCACATATATAACAACAGAATAGTCAGACGAAGTTATCAATTCATCATCGCTCAGAAACTTCTGAGCGTTCTTCTGAGCTTTTGTAAGTATCCTTTCTCCGTGATCAAGCTATTGAATGATGAACGATATTCCTGCTTGGAACGCGTAACGTTTCCCTTGATCATAGTGGCTTCAAAGATATATGCCCTGTTTGTTGCGTTGTTTTTTTATGTAACACGCACGAAAAGACAACTCCTTTTTGTATGATATTTACGGCTATACACCAGACCGTCAGGCGAATTCCTCCTCCTGCTCAACAACCTTGCTCTGATGCCGTATATAATAAACTGGATCGCATATCCTTGTCTCATGTACTATCGGAACAGCCTCTTCAGTGCCGAAAATATCTGCGTAATCCCCATGGAAACCATCACAAATCTCTTTAACAGAACAACGATTGCATGCATCAGCATAAACATATCCACAATGGACTTCTGCATGCAATTTTGCAACTTCTCTGTACAGGTCATCCTTGGGCTTCATTTGAGAGAAAGTTCCGGCTATTAGTGTGTGGGCTTTGTACAGTATCGACCGTAACGTTGGATTTCTTGCCAGCAGCTTCAGGGGCTTTTTTGCGTATATCATCCATCTTGAGGTAGAAAGCCTGACGGGATCCGACAGACCGCCCTCTTTCATTCGCTGCGGCTGTAGAGCCGTCCATGCCCATGAACTATAATCCCATTCATGATGATCATATGGCAGTTGCTGGAAATTATAAATGGATTTCCTGTGCCGTTCCTCCACCATACAGAATGGGAAATAACGGACGTTGGCCTCTATACCGGCATCGTCCAGGATGTCAAGAGCACTTGTCAGTTCGGACTTAACCTCAGAATAACGAGGGACATTATGATCACTCCTTCTTCCTCCTTGTGACTGGTCCTCGAACGGGTTGAAGGCTATAAAATTTACTACCACAGCCCCTACGTTGACAGCCAGTTCCGCGATGAGAGGAAGTTGAGGCACAACAGGTTTTGCGAGCACACAATTGAACCGGAATGGAATCCCAACCTCCTGGAGGTTACGCAAGGCCCTCATCTGGCGTATATGCGCACCGTCCCTACCGACCAGATTATCATATTCCATTCCAAGACCGTGGACACTGATTAGAAAATCTCTGACTCCGGCTTCCTTGAACCTACGACAGACCTCGAGATTGTCGAGTACCAAGGCGTTGGTAATCAACGTTGGTTTCAGTCCGATCTTGTTGCAATACTGTATCAGTTCAAAAATTCCTTTATATATGGTGGGTTCTCCACCTTGAATATCAACAGCATTATTTCCATAAACATCAACCAAGGTCTTACAGATTTTTTTAGCTTTTTCAAGCGGCATAAACGGGTGTTCCGGATGATCAGCCGAATGTATGCGATTAATAAAGTAGCAGAACTGACAACGAAGATTACATGTCTGGCCGAGCCAGATTACTCCTCGCTTGGTCAGGGTCCTTTTAGTGGACATGCTGAGCGCCGGCCTTGAGGCAGGCTTGTCCGTACCGGCAAGATCAAGGGCTTCTTTCAAGATCGATCTCAGCTTCACTTCTTGTGTTTCTGGAGCATTGCTTGACATTTATTCTCCCGTCATCTCAAACTCAAAACCCATTAGTAATAACATAAGTTCCCATGGACTTCTTCCGCTAAAGGGCATAACTAATTTTAACTCTATTCTCATGTAGTGTCAATCATTCCGCTGCCTCACTATGCCAGAGAAGAATTAAAGCTTTCTATCTTAGCCAGTGCTCCAAGTCTCTGTTGATCAAACCTTGAAGTTTCAGTATGTCTTCACGATAAAGTCTCTTCAGCAACTCACGGGTTTCAGGCTTCATCTTCGCTTTTTTGAGGTTTTTGCTCCTCAAGTATTCATACAACTTCAGCGCCTTTTCATCGCTCAGCACGACCTTCAGAAAAGTTCCAGTCGCTACTCTCAAAATATTCCGGGTTGTCAACAGTTTGTGAAGAAGCAAGTTCTTAGGTATTCCCGACATATTATACTTGGTATCAGTCCGGGGAACAAAAGATGAGTCCACGTCAAGAAACTCAAATATGTCTCTTACCATACCAAAAGCATCATCCATCAAATCATCATACAAGTAAACCCTGACTTGAGTGAAGTTTTCCATGTAAGCCTTGACTTGGTTGTAGTAGAAAAACCTCTCAAAGTGTATCAAGGTGTCAATACCTTTTCCCGCCTTGATCCTCTCCTTTTCGTGCTCTATTGCATCCTCAAAAGTAAGAGTTTCATCACCGCGCATTCTATACATCAGGTAATGCGAGAAACTTGCATCCACTGGATTTCTAAGGATAATGATTATTTTTATCTCACGCCAGTTCGGCAGAAGTTTTTTTATGTTTTCAATCGTCCTCTTATAATAAAAAAGATAACCCGCAGAGGCCTCTCCGACAGCCTTTGAGTCTGCGTTTGCAGAAAACAAGCTCAGGTATCCCTGGAAATCCCTGATATACTCACCGGGATCGTTTGGATACACTGTATCAGAAAACCTCTCGTTGGATAAGCCGTAAAAGCAGAAAAAAAGCGGCTCTTTTAAATCCGGCATGTAAACGTCCGGATGTTGTTTCAAATAATGATAAAGTGATGTAGTGCCGCTTTTGGCCGCCCCGACTATCATAAAATTTGGCAGTGTAACAGGTTTTGTATTGATTTCAATATCCCTCATGTTTATAGTCCCGGGAAATAAAAAGTGGTTATGTTGGTATACGACCTGATATAGAGCATTGAAACAACATTCCAAAAAATCATACTTACCATGCTTGCAAAAGCTGCTCCACTCATGCCATATACAGGAATCAAAGCAGCATTTAATGCTATATTTATTAGGGTTGCAATGAATATGATATAGTGAAAGGGTTTCTGCTTGCCGGTCATCTGCAGGATATATCCGACGGAACCCGACATCACGTTTATGAATTGCCCGAAGGTCAGCAGGAGCAAAGAAAGCGTTCCGGCCTTGAATTCATCCCCAAAGACTCCAAGGATAAAGGAAGGAAAAAGAAAGATCACAAGCAAAACTGGAAAGGCCCCCCAAAACATCAGTTTTGATGATTGACTCACTACGTCTCGCAGTTTCTTTATATCTCCTTTGCTGTAAAGCTCGGCAAACTTTGGTGCTGCAATCGTGTTGATTGCAAACAAAGTGACGCTTGTTACTGTTGCAATCCTCACTGAGACATTATAGATGCCGACATCTCCCTCCGTTCTGAAAATTCCAAGCATTATCGTATCTGTCCATCCCATGACCAAGAACAACGAGCTCGAAAGAAACATGGGGACTGAAACGTTCAAAATACTTTTAAGTCCAATCGTATTCTTGCAAGGCACCGACTTCACCTTGGAGTTTCTCAGCCACATTATCTGGCTCAAGATGAATACAAGAATTAGGCCTAATGAATATGCTATGAGAGGGGTATACATATTCCCCGCAAAAGGAAGCAAGACCATCAGCAATACGACAGCAAACAACGAAATGGACATCTCCGTCAAGAAGGCATACTCTTTAATCTTTTTAAGCCCTCGGAGGCTTTCGGCGTTCATTGAGATCAAACCCATGGGCAGAACAGCAAAGGAAACGATCTTCAACCAAGTAGAGAAGTGCTCTTTTCTAAAAACATACTCGGCAATGATCGGAGACAAGAAAAAGAGCAAAACTGAAAGAGACAGACAGAGTGGGACGACCACCTTCACAGAGCGCAAATAAACCTCTTTTGCCAAATCCATCCTGCCTTGAGAAGCATACTCAGCTACAAATCTCAATAACACCAGATCAAAACCAAACCTGCCAACAACAGCGAAAATATTCAGGACTGTAACCGAAAGCGCGAAAACCCCCATGGCATCAGCACCGAGTGTCCTGGTAACCAGCAAGGTAAACACATAACCTATCACCAAGCCGATCACCTTATAAATAAAGGCCGTCGAGCTGCCTTCCAGCAACTCCCGCAGGTGAGTTCTGCTTTGTTCAGCACCCGATCGACTAAACATTCGATTCTGGAGCACACGATTAGCAAAGACACGAATTTGTTTGTTGATCGATCCCATGGCACCGGTTCGATTGAATCAAAGTAAAAACTCTCAGTCCTTTTTGATAGTAGCTATAAGCGTAATATTCTCGCTCAACCCCATTATATAACCGACTGCAACCAAAGGAGCAAACGGAACAAGCGAGAGCATGCTCAACGCCTTATTCATCTTTGTTGTAAGCTTGAAAAGTCTTGCAAAGCTCTCGGGATAAGAAAGAGGAGACGGTGTCTGATAAGTTTTTAAAATATCAAACCCTGCCCTTCTTAACAGTCTACATAGCACACCCTGATTAAAGAAATTGCAGTGATAGGGAATCCCCCAAGTCCACCTTCCTCCAAATATATAACGTCCAATACAGTTAATATTCGGGACCACCACCAAAACAACCCCCCGGGGATTTAAAAGTGAACGAGCCTTTGCAATCATGTTGTAGGGATCGGCAAAATGCTCAACCATGTGTCTCATCACCACCACATCAAACTTCTCGGTAGTGGTGAAATTTTCAAAATAGTCAGGTATGATCTTTATACCATATCTATCAGAAGCTATCGTGCCTCTCACCCTTGACGGCTCTATGCCCGTAGCCTTAAACCCTGACTCCTTCCAGATATTCGTAGTCCAGCCGGTCCCACAACCTATATCCAACAATGTAAAATCACCTCTCCCGAGAATTCTCTTCACATACGATATCTCTTTCCAAACAATTAGTTTTCCATGGAGTTTCCTGAGAAAGGCGCTGTTAAGAAGCTCCGCGTCATATACATGATCAAGCTGTCGATCTTCGAGATTCTGAAGAAAAACAGGTCTGGCAAACATAAAGTCACACTCACTACACCGAAAGATTTTATGTTCCTTGTCATTTTGACTATAAATATAAAGAACGTCTCTAACCTCAGCACCGCATACGGGACATACGTAGGAAATTTCTTTTTCTTTATACTTTTTTCTGGTCAGTATTTCCATAATATCTTGAACTCTGTGTAACGACACTCTTCAGGAATACCGGATCAGTCCAACAATCACCAGCCAGAAAATCACGGTAGCCGACAGCCACTTATCTCTTGTCAATGCCTCCGTAGGGTCTCCAAAGCCCTGTTTTGAAAGCATTATATACCTGAAAAGCCCAAATGTCACCACAGGAATCGTGTAAATGAGCCCCTTATACTGTTCAAGGGTATAGAGTGCATATGCAATCAATGATGCAGATGACGAGATTATCAGGATTTCATTAAGCGTGCCGGCGGAATGATGGAGACTCTTTCTGTGCTTTTCTGCAAGATCGCTCAGCAACTTGATCTCTCCAAGCCTCTTACCTGTTGCAAGGACGAGGGAGATCATAAACATCGTCAACATAAGCCACTGGGAAATGACAACATTAAAGGCTGCCCCCCCCGCAAGCACCCTGATTACAAAACCAGAGGCGATACAAAATATATCGACCAACACAATATTTTTGAAGGACATCGAATACGCTATCTGAATCAGGAGATAGGAGAGGACAAAATAAAAGAAAACATCGGCGATTTCATATGAAATAACAAACGACAGCACCACGAGGAACACGACAATTACTGAAGCCTTCTCCTTACTTATACTGCCTGAGGCAATCGGCCTGCTCTTCTTTTCTGGATGAAGGCTGTCATTCTCGACGTCTTTCAGATCATTAAAGATATAGGCTGCACTTGAACAGAGTGAAAAGGCGGTAAAGGCTGGGAGAGCCGTGAGCAGTGTTTCCTTAAAGAACAATTTTCCGCCGAAAAACGGTGCAGCAAAGAGGAACAGGTTCTTGATCCAGTGTTTGACCCTCAATAATTTTACATACAAAAGCATCAAAACTGGCTCATGACAGCGCTGAAGTTTTTAGCAGCAGGACACCCTGGAGAATGAAAAGCGCCAGCGAACTCTTTGCTTTAAGGAAACCGCACGAATCTCTATTTTCTATCGGATTCACTTTCATGTAAACTTGTGAATACTTGAACTCAAAAGTTCTTGTTGTTATTCTGGTCGATTGTAAATGTTGTGCCGTCAACGACGGAGCCACTCCTACCAACAGCGGTAGCAGTAAACTGGCTGCCATTATTTGTTATCTCCAATGTATAATCAAAGTTTAGGGAATCCACATTGCCAGGTTGAAATCCCGGCAGAAGGTTCTGTATCGTTGTTGATCCCACTTTAAACTCGTAAGTACCGTCAGGACCGTAATTGCCGTTTTCAGCAAAGTACTGTTCTTCAAGCAGCCTGATAGACTCAAGGTTGGTCTTGGCTTCAGCGTGTATGGACTTGGACCTTTCACTCAAAAACAAAGGAACAGCAATAGCCGAAAGGATTCCGATGATGGTAATGACCAGCAAGAGTTCGATCAGGGTAAAGCCGCCTTCCTTCTCCACAGTTGTTTTATACTGGTTCTGTCTTTTACGGAGCAGTAGATTTTTCATCATATAAACCCTCCTTGCAGTTAATCGATCAACCTATGTTCCAAGGATGCCCAAAAGCAACTCATCTCTGGATCCTGTTCAATGCCACAGAACTCCCTTCCTCATTATATTTTATCATTCTTCCTTCGTCAGTTTCTGCTGTTTCATAGTTTCACTATATCACAAAAAAGCCCGTCCTTTCAATCAAATCCGTTTCGCCTTGTTTGCCTTCATAAACTGGATGACGGTTAGAAACTGTATCGCCTCCCGCGCAAGGTCACTGCGTGGGTCCAACTCAACAACAGAGTTAAAATACTCTTCTGAAGTTTCGAGGTCACCCTTTTTTAAATAGCATAAACCCAGGTTATATTTTGGCTGAATAAAGTTCGGAGACAACCTTGAAGCCTCCTTGAAGTTTTCAATCGCCTTCTCTATGAGACCGTTTTCACCTGTTTCGTCCGCCTTGGCGCTTTCCGACATCTGCATATACAAATACCCGACATTGTTGTATGCCGTAATGTTTTTAGGGTTGGCTGTCAATGCCTTTTCAAAGTACTCCTCCGCATTTTCATAATACCCGTTCCTAACTTCTATTACCCCCAGCAGATTGAATATCGCAGATGCCTGTTCAAAACTCATCCTTTTCAGCCGCAGGGCAATAAGCAGTTCCCTTTTGGCATCATCAAACTTGCCAGCGTCTAATAATGCGGCACCATAATTTGTGTGGGCGATCACCGAGTCCGGACTTTTCTCAACGGTATCGCTCCATAAAGTCATGTTATTTTTCCAGACTTTCAGCCGTTCATGCGTGGAGAAAGAGTAGGCAACAATGATGACAAGAATGGATACTATCATCACCTTCCTGTTCGATTTCAACAGCAAAGCACCAATAAGCAGAGAGAAACCAACAGACGGCAAATAGAGATACCTTTCCCCTATCGGAGCCGCCGTTACTTGAGAATACAGGATCAAAAGCGACGGGGACAAGGTAATGATAATCCAGCATGTCAGAAAGACCGCAAGTCTTAGTCTTTTTAAGTACATGGCCACAACTGTCACGATAAAGGAGAGAGAGAGCAGGGAGTAGAGCGGGTTGGTAGGTATTTGAGGAAGGAGGTTAAGGTTGAAAGGCAGAACAAGTTTCTCAAAGTAGTATCCTGCCCCCAACGATAATATACTGAAGAAGTTTTCGATTGATATTCCAGACGAAAAAAAGGCCTCTTTTGTTCCGGCCCGTGCAAGAAACATTTCACGGCCTTCAGCGTTTCTCATGACAAAGTAGACTAAAAACACCATGATAAGTGCCGTCGTTGACAGAATCAGCTTCTTCCTGGGCATCCCTGCGATGAGTCCATATACAAACACAACTCCTACAAAAGCAATCGCGTTTTCCTTACTGAACAGAGAGAAGGCAAAGAATATACAGGTAGTGGCAAGGGCCGCTGCTCTCCCCTCTCTCTCGTAAACCACGAAGGCAAGAAAGGCGAGCAGGAAAAAGAGAGTCGAGAGCATGTCTGTCCTTCCCGAAACCCATGCCACTGATTCCGTATGGATCGGATGAACGGCAAAGACAATCGCTGATATGAAAGACAAAAAAAGAGCTCTACTATCCGTTGCTTGTTGAGCCTCTGCAGCCATGCGTCCGCTCCTGAAAAGGCTGAATCCTAAAAGAAAGACAAGCAGTGAGTTGACAATATGTATGATGATATTTGTTAGGTGAAATCCGAAGGGGTTCAGATGCCAAAAGCTGTAATCAAGGGCCATGGACAAGTACAGGAAGGGTCTATAATATAAATCCGATCCGAAGAAGAAGGCGTAAGGATTGCTGTTCATCTTTAATGGGTGGGTAATCAACTGCACGTCATCCCAGACGAAATCGTTTCTTAGCGTGGACACATAGGTGATAAAAGTGACAACTACGATTATTGTTGAAAGTAAAACAATGCTTTTCTTGTTCAACCTGTCCATGTCTATATGTTTCCCGATTCCACGAAGATCATAGGATCGATAGCTTTAACGTGCAGTCACTATTGTATCGAATATCGGCTCGGAGGCATTGTCACCATAGGCATGTATGCGAATTGTACGACTATCTACTGCTTCAAGGACAGCCACTCCAATGGTAGGCGTACGAGTAAAAAGGAACTGGCCGCTGTATGGACTCCGAGAGCCGCGGCCAGCATAATGACTGATCAAGTCTGCAACCACATTGTCAATTGTGCTGTATGTATGGTCTGCCGGCATGCTATATAAGGCTTGGCAGCTTCTTGCTGTAGTCGCGTATGATGACTCAACACATACTTCGACTCCAGATGCATTCAAAAGCACATAAGGATCGTCATATACGAAGCTGTCTAAAATCGCCTGCGCTTCTGAAACAGCCCCCCTGGCTCCAGCCTCAACGGTTCGTACCTTCGCCTTCTCCCTCTGGCCCAGGTATGCCGGGACCGCTATTGCAGCCAGGACACCTATGACGGCTACAACGATCAGCAATTCAATTAATGTAAAACCTTTCTCGGTCATTTCCTGGTGCATAGATTCAGTTTTGTGCCTTTTTAGTATTTATTGCCATGGCAACTAAACACACGGAATACCTATTGTCTTTTTCATTGCAGCGATTTTTATGTTTTGATTGCCAGAGGATTAAAGAAGATAGGTGGGATTAAATCCCACCTATCTATAAAAGGTCTCGGGTTCATCGGCAAGATTACCTTGCGGTCACAAAAGTGCTGAATATCGGGGTGTTTGTATCTTCAGCATAAGCAGTAATGCTTATCGACCGGCTACCGTCGGCTGCTATAACAACCTTGCCCGAGTCCGCTGTGGCAGTGAACAAGTAGTTACCATCATATGGACTACGGTCATTCTTGCCCTGATGATGTGCAAGCACAAAACCGATGATATCAGACAGACCATTTGGAAAAGCAGTGTACGTGGAGTTAGCACTCTGATTATAAATAGCCTGACAGGTTTTTCCGGTATTGGTAGCGTTTGATGCCTCAACACATATCTCGGCACCACTTGAGTCCAACACAATGAACGGATCACCGGCAATGTAGGAGTCCAACATGGACTGCACCTCGGAAACAGCACCCTTAGCTCCGGACTCAACCGCCCTCACCTTCGCCTTCTCCCTCTGGCCCAGGTATGCCGGGACCGCTATTGCGGCAAGGATACCGATGATGGCCACGACTATGAGCAATTCGATGAGGGTGAAACCCCGCTCATCCCGCCTCTTCATCTC
>JALUUO010000030.1 GCA_027021335.1 Nitrospirota bacterium | reverse complement strand
TGTTCAAATAATGCGCAAGCTCCGTGATCCTGACTGCGGGTGTCCCTGGGACCGTGAACAAAGCCGGGAAAGCCTTTCTCCCTTTCTTGTCGAGGAAACCTACGAGGTGCTTGAAGCGATAGAAAAGGGTGATCCCGCAGATATACGTGAAGAGCTAGGCGATCTTCTTTTTCAGATAGTTTTTCATGCACAGATTGCCGATGAGGCGGGTGAGTTTAATATTGAAGACGTTATTAACCGGATTCGCGACAAGATGATCAGCCGTCACCCACACGTCTTTGGCAATGCCAGCTTTAAAAATTCTGCCGAGGTGCTGGTTCAGTGGGAAGAGAAAAAGAAACTCGAAGGGAAGCAGCGCGAGTCGGTTTTGGACGGCGTGCCGCGAACTCTACCCGGCCTTTTGAGAGCCCACCGTCTCCAGGAACGTGCCGCCAGAGTCGGGTTTGATTGGGAATCTCCCGAAGATATGGACGATGTTGTTAGACAACTTGATGATGAGGTGGCAGAGTTCAAAGAAGTTCTAAGAAAAAAAGACGAAAGCGCTATGGAAGACGAGCTGGGAGATATCTTCTTTACGATGGTAAACATATCCAGGTTTGTCGGGGTAAACCCTGAAGACGCTCTACGCCGTACCATCAGTAAGTTTATTCACCGTTTCAGACATATCGAGATGGCGGCTGCCGAGTCCGGGAAAAAACTATCTGATATGACACTTGCCGAAATGGATAAACTATGGAACGAAGCAAAAGCGGAGAAAGCCTGAGCTTGGGAGCAAGCCTTTGCTTCTATGGAATTTTTAGATCATCCAGGATTTTAAAAACTCTGCCAACGGCAATCGATTCTTCCTCAGGCAGCG
The DNA here is from genome assembly GCA_027021335.1 of Nitrospirota bacterium. GTDB lineage: Bacteria > Nitrospirota > Thermodesulfovibrionia > SZUA-242 > SZUA-242 > JALUUO01. Next base: position 58,006 of record JALUUO010000030.1, on the reverse strand, counting down.
AATAGATCGGTTTACCCTCCAGATCGTTTCTGAAGATCACTTCATCCTGCGGAACAAGGCCGGCCACCTTTAGCCCCAGGCCTTCAGCTATACTGCTTAGTTTTTCTCCTTCCTCTCCTGATATACGGTTTATGATGAGAACCCGCTCCTTTACATCCAGGTCGAGTTCGTCCACCAGTATGTTGATGCGTTCCGCTGTCTTGATTCCCCTTACCGTGGGATCGCTGATGATCAGCATAAGATCCACGCCATGAGTGGTACGGCGGGAAAGGTGCTCCATTCCCGCTTCGTTATCTATGACAACATATTTGTACTGGTCCGAAAGTTTATCCGAATATTTCCTTATAATATTGTTTGCAGCGCAATAACACCCTGGTCCCTCAGGGCGGCCCATCACCATAAGGTCAAAGCCCTTTGCCTCGATAATAGACTGCTGAACCTGGTAATCAAAGATCTGCTCCATACTCATTCCGCCGGGACGTTCAGAGCCGTCCCGGATAGTGGCCAGAGCCTCCTCCCTGAGACCTCCGATAGTAGCGTGTACATCCACGCCTAGTGCCTCATTAAAACAGTTATTTGGATCAGCATCCACAGCAAGTGCCGGTGCTTTTCTCTTTTCTACAATATACCTGACGGTCAATCCGGCTATGCTTGTCTTGCCGGTGCCGCCTTTTCCTGCTAGTGCAACTGTAAAAGCCGACATGGTTTCCTCCTTGTTCTCATCAATAATCAGATCTTTACACCTGCTAGATCGGGCAAAAAATACGTTCCGGGTTTTTAGAGGGCGAGTAGTCTACAGGACAATCAATCACACTTGGAACATTTTGCCTGAAGGCGTCTTCCAGGATTGCAGTAAGTTCGTCCGCAGCCTCTACCCTGTATCCCTTTGCCCCGAAACTCTCAGCATATCGCACAAAATCCGGGTTCAGAAAATCCACATGGCTTGTACGTTTGAACCGATCGAGCTGTTTTAACCGGATAAGGCCGTAATGATCGTCCCTGAATATCAGGGTGACAAATGGTGTGCCGACCCGTATGGCTGTCTCGAGTTCCTGGGAGTTCATCATAAATCCTCCATCGCCGACAACAGCCAGTATCTTTTTCTCGGGAAATAATAGTTTTGCAGCCAAAGCACCCGGCAGGGCTATGCCCATTGCGGCAAAACCATTCGAAATAATACACGTATTGGGTTTTACACAGGGATACATTCTTGCAATCCACATTTTATGAGCACCTACATCCGAAATCACTATATCATCGTCCCCCATTACCGTACGAATATCAGATATAATTTTTTGCGGCTTAAGCGGAAATTCCTTGTTTTCGCGGTAGGAGTCAAGCTCATCCAGAATCATACCGCGTATTCCGGCAATACGGGGAGGAGTTCTGTGAAACGCGTTTTTAGTCAGCCTGTCCAGAGACTCCAGAATTCCTCCGGTAAGGCCGACCTTCACGTTGTAATAAGCGTCGACCTCGGCAGGTTCGGTATCAATATGTATTATTTCTTTTGCCCTGTCCGGATTCCAATACTTGGGGGCAAATTCCACCAGGTCATATCCCACAGCTATAACAACGTCTGCACGGTCAACTCCGCATGAAACACTGTCCCAGGCCTGCGTTCCTATAGATGAAAGAGACAGAGGATTCCTATATGAAACAGCGCCCTTGCCCATAAAAGTATGAGCAACAGGAATCTGGAATGCCTCAGCAAAGCGGGTCAACATCCCGCTGGCCCGGCCGCGCACAACTCCATTGCCCGCTATAATCAGAGGATAGCGGGCCTTACTTATCACTTTAAGCGCCCGCTCTATATCTCTTTCAGCAGGAACGGTAGCCCTGGGACGATTCACCGGAAGCGGTAAATCGTCGGTCCAGCGCCCGGCCACATCTTCCGGAAGGTCCAGATGGGTCGGTCCGGTTTTTTCTGTCTGAGCCACCTTAAACGCCTTACGGACGCTCTCGCTCACTGTGGAGGAATGAACAATTTGCGTGTTCCATTTTGTAACCGGACGAAACATCTCGACCAAGTCTATATGCTGATGGCTCTCCTTATGCAGGCTCTCAAGGTCAACTTGCCCCGTAAGCACCACCATCGGTGAGTGATCAAGGTGAGCGTCCGCCACGCCGGTGAGCAGATTTGTAGCGCCAGGGCCAAGGGTTGAGAGACATACACCCGCCTCACCGGTCAAGCGCCCATAAACATCCGCCATAAACGCCGCGCCCTGCTCATGACGAGTCTGCACAAATCGTATGCTTGTAGATTCCTCAATAGCATCCATCACATCCAGGTTTTCTTCGCCGGGCAACCCAAACACAACACTCACACTCTCGTTTTCAAGACATTTAACTAGTAACTCAGCAACTTTCAAAGCCCTTGTCACCTCATCCAAACGGTTTTAATATTCACGAATTCCCTTATCCCATATATGGAAAGCTCACGACCGTAGCCTGAATCCTTTATACCGCCAAACGGAAGCCGTGGGTCGCTTTTTACAAAACCGTTTATAAAAACGGCTCCCGCCTCTATCCGGGCTGCAAGGGCTTCAGCCAACTCTGAATCAGCTGTCCAGATGCTGGCACCGAGCCCGTAGTCCGTGTCATTAGCTGTCTCAATAGCCTCGTCAGTGTTACCAGCAACAATTACGGATGCAACAGGACCGAACATCTCTTCATCATATGCCGGCATGCCCGGCTTTACATCAACTAAAATCGTAGGTTGATAAAATGCGCCGGGACCATCAATCGGCCCACCGCCTGTAAGCGCTTTGGCTCCCAGTTCGATCGATTTCTGTACCTGCTGATGAAGGGAATCTCTCAGGTCCATACGTGCCATAGGCCCTACCTGTGTGGAGTCATAAATCGGATCACCTATCACCAGCGCCTCCATCTTGCTTTTAAACCCTTCCAGGAATTTATCCATTACCGTCTTTTCAACTATGAAGCGCTTAGCAGCCACACAGCTCTGACCTGCATTTATCATGCGTGATGTGACAGCCGCCTCAACCGCTTGGCCTATATCAGCATCGGGTAGCACTATAAACGGGTCGGAGCCTCCAAGCTCCAAAACAGTTTTTTTAAGTGATGCTCCAGCTGTTTGCGCAACCGCCTGTCCTGCTTTGGAACTGCCGGTAAGCGTTACACCCGCAATTCTTCTGTCACGAATCACTCCTGCTACGTCACCGGAGCCTATCATCAGAGACCTGAATATGTTTTCAGGAAATCCGGCACTTGCAAAAAGGCCTTCTATTGATAGTGCGCACCATGTTGTATTAGAAGCATGCTTTAATAACACAGTATTGCCGGCCATCAAAGCTGGAATCGAAAACCTAAACACCTGCCAAAGAGGAAAGTTCCAGGGCATAACAGCCAAAATAGTTCCAAGTGGATCGAACCTGACATAACTTTTTCCTGCACCACTTTCTATATCCTCATTGCTTAAAAAAGCCTTTGCATGTTCTGCATAATAATCGCAGAGCAGTGCGCACTTTTCCACTTCGGCCCTGGCTTCGCTGATAGGCTTTCCCATCTCCAGGGTAATCATGCTTGCCAGGTCTTCTTTCTGCCGCCGTAGTACGGCAGCCATAGCTAAGGCAAGCCGGATTCTTTCTGTAAAAGAGGTCTGACGCCAACTATGTCCTGCCTTGTAAACCTTTTCTACAGTTTCATAAGTCTCGCCTTCCGACCATGACCTGAACTCCTTGATTAGTTCTCCTGTAGCCGGGTTCATAGAAACAAGCGCCATTGCATCACCTCAATAATCTTAAAAATTTTTAAAAATGACTAAAAGCTAACGTTTGGGTTTGCCATCAAGCCCGAAAAGGCTCTTTTTAAATTCAAGCAGCCTCAATCTCTATTCTGCTTAACTGACTTTACTATACAAGATTATATATCAGCTAGGCTAGGACAGGTTGGAAAACATCAATCCCATCAAGCCATAGGTATTTTTTATGGGCCTATTATTTTTTTAAACTTGACTATAATCATTCTAATTTAATATTATTTATTTAATTAGAATAATTCTAGGAGCGAATGTATGGAAAAATACAGAGAGACCGGACTTAAGCTCACGCCGCAGAGGCTGGCAATTCTAGATTTTCTTGATGGCAATACAAGCCATCCATCCGCGGAAGATGTTTACCAGGAAGTAAAAAAGAAGTTTCCGACAATGTCTTTTGCGACCGTTTACAATACGCTTGAAGCATTAAGAAGCAGGGGAGGACTACTTGAACTGACAATCGACCCAGGCAGAAAACGCTATGATCCAAATACCGAACATCACCACCACTTAATTTGTCTGAATTGCAAAAAGATTGTTGATGTTCATGCTGATTTTAAAACAAGTGTTCCGGAAGAGCAGAAAAAAGGTTTCCAAGTGATAGGCAATCACGTAGAGTTTTATGGTATTTGCCTTGAGTGTAATTAAAAAACAGTAGAAAGGAGGTGGATAAGATGGCTACTTTTAAGTGTGAAAAATGTGGTGCTGAAAAGGACGGCAGATGTAAACCCAAAAAATGCCCTAAGTGCAGTGCTGCAGGAACAATGGTAAAAACGTCTTAATTTTTTAAGACAAACTTTATAAATAAGCAACAGGAGAGTAAAATAATAATGGATATTATCAACGAGCATAAAATAGGAGTTACAAAAGGTTCTGAGGTTGAGTCTGCTGTAATGGCAAACTTCAAAGGAGAGACTCATGAAGTGGGTGTTTACCTTGCAATGGCAAGACAGGCTCAAAGAGAAGGGTTTCCGGAAATTGCAGAGACACTAAAAACAATCGCTTGGGAAGAGGCTGAACATGCAGCTCACTTTGCAGAAATGAACGGCCTTATCTCGACCAGCACAAAAGAAAACTTGGAAATAATGAGAAACGGAGAAATAGGAGCAAACAAGGGTAAAAAAGAAAGCGCGACTAAGGCTAAAGCCTGTGACTGTGACCCAGCTCATGACTTCTTTGATGAATCTTCAAGGGATGAGGCAAGACACGCACAGATGCTGGACGGACTGCTAAAAAGATTTTTTAACTAGCAAAAACGCTCTCAAAAAATCCCTCCTGCCGGTAAAGGCGGGAGGGATGTATGAAAAAGGTTGGAGAATGGAAAGATGGAATAACATTTCTTTAACAATTTTGTAAAACTTTTCATGGAGGTACTAGTAACATGTGTATGGAATTTTCACTGAAGTGTGAATGCGAAACCAATGAGGCTAGTTTTCATTTCCAGAACGACATTATGGCTCCGGAGGTTATAAACAAGCTTTATTGTCCCGCCTGCTCATCTAATGCTTCTTTCAAGCCGGAAACCATGATAGCCGATAACGGTTGGCTTATTGAGTATGACATGGATATCGCCCTGTTTTCGGCTCAGAAACTTCCCAGGTCGCAACAGGCGGAGATCTCTCCTGCAATGCTCTTTGACGAGGGCTATGCAACATGGCGAGGATTCTATCCCGGCGACCATATCGACAGCATTAAGGAACGGGAAGAGGTTGTAAAGCTTGCAAAAGATAACCCTAAGGAATATCTTAAAAAAATGAAAACATGGACCGTCGAAAGAATGGCCCGCATGAAAGAAGAAGGTTGGAGGAAAGCAAATGTCAACTAATGAATTCAAGGAAACACCAGCTTGTGCAGATAAGAATACGGCATTTCCTACAGAGGATGTATGCCCCAAGTGCGGTGCAGACATAGAAATCTGGAGCGATGAAGACGAAACCACTTGCCGGAGCTGTGATTACGTAATACGTAACTCATAATCATAAATGACCGAATGCTCCGGTTTTTATCCTAATTCCCACGCTCCTCTGCGTGGGAATGCATATCTCCCTCACCATTAAAGTACATACCTATCCCTCCCCCAGATCATCCCTGGAAGAATTATAAGTCAGCTATTAAAAATAAAGAGTTGAGGGTTTAAACATAAAAACAGGACATTTCTATTTTGGCTTGACATTTTTTCTTTTTTCCTGTTGACACTTTATAATAACTTAATTAACATTGTGGCAAGATTTAACTGTTTAATTTGAGATAATTCACAGAACATAAAACAGGGCAATTATACCTGATAACATCAAAATATCCTAGTTATCAGAGCAAATAGATCTGTGAATAATATGGTTAGGCATAAGAGAAACAGATGAAACTACGCGCATTGACGATATCAAACTATGCCAGCATTGGCGAGCCGGGTTTAACAATACCGATTGACGATATCGTTGTACTCATTGGACCAAACAATAGCGGAAAATCTTCAGTGATCAATGCATATGAAGCATTCGCAAGCACCGGCTCAGTTTTGCCTCTGCACTCTTTCCGCGACGAGGACACAAGCAAGACAATCAGCATTGGCGGTGTATTCACCGATCTGACGGATGAAGACAGGCAAACTCTTGGGGCCAAATGGGAATACGACCATCCGAAGTATGGCAAAGCTGTGAGCGTGAAGTGGGAGTGGACAGCCCCAGATCAGAAGGCACAGAAGTACTCTTGGGATGATGCGGAAGAAAAATGGATCTCTGGTGGAATGGGAGGCTGGGATACTCTGATTACCAGTCGCATCCCCGTTCCACTGCGTGTGAGGCCAACGGACGATCCCGAGGAAACCGAGAAGCAGATAGTCCAAATCCTGACTGCGGCTGCAAAGGCTGCGCTCAAGAAGGATGCGAAAAAGGCAGAAAGCGTTCTTAAAGAATTACAGACACTTGCGGATGAATTCGCTAAGGATGCGCAAAAGGAACTAGATGACGCTTGCGTTCGAATTTCAGCCAAACTGGACGACATTTTCCCCGGACACAAAGTCTCCTTGCAACAATCTGTCGGCAAGATCGATCCAGACAAAATCATTGCTTCGGGAAGCCATGTTCGAATTGAGGAACCGGGAAAGGCTCCAGTGCCTCTGAGTCATCAGGGAGCAGGAATGCGGAGGACATTTCTTTGGTCAGCTCTCGGTACTCTCGCGGAAATGGGCCGTATGAAGCATGGCAGCAAAAAGATCAATGCGGAACGTCAGCGAATGCTCCTCATCGAGGAACCAGAGGCTTTCCTACACCCTCCAATGATCCGGTCTGCCCGAGACGCACTGTACGATCTTGCGGAGATCGCCGAGTGGCAAGTGCTGACGTGTACCCACTCCCCGATCTTTATCGATGTATCAAAACCTCATACGACAATCATGCGAGTCGAGAAGAAAACGACGGGGGAGCCGAATGTTTTTAGCACGGAAGATGTAGGTTTTACTGATGATGATCGTACTCAACTGCGTATGATCCGGTCATGTCACCCGACAGTCAGCGAGTTCTTCTTTGCGGATCACGTATTTCTTGTCGAGGGAGAGACCGAGCAGGCTGTATTCAATTACGCTCTCGCCGTAAGACCACCCGCTGGTGGCGTTTGGTGTCAAGTGGTCAACTGCATGGGAAAAGCCAACTTATCGCTCTTTGCCCGTATTTTGAACCACTTTGGCACATCGTACACTATCGTGCATGACGCGGACGCACCAATGAGTCTACGAAAGACGGAATGGGTCAAGAATGGGATGTGGACTGTAAATAAGAATATATCCAATGTCCTTGCGGAAAGGGATGGCGAGCTGCCCGCCTGTGGGCTAGTCGCACATATCCCTGACTTCGAGGGGTTCTACTTCCATGAGAAGCTCGCAGACGACAAGCCCTATCATGCAATCAAGATGCTCAATTCGGAGGAATTCCAGAAGACGGAACAGTATGAGCTGCTCATGAGCTTCGCCGACAGGGTGCTGAATGGAAAGCACCCTGCATCCTACTCTGAATACGATGATCTTGTGGCACGTATCAAGGCGTGGCGTGATGAGAAGAGTCCAAATCCAGTGGAGGCGTGGGAAGTCGAGAAACACGAATAATGCCCAATCGGGATAGGGAGCCGCTCTAGCGGCCCCCTCCCACAGCACCGTACTTACGGGTCCGTATACGGCGCCTGGCCTGCTGTTTGCAGAGATATTTCATCGGGCAAATCGAATCCATATCAAGTGTCTATCGGGCCGTAGCCGGATGATGAATCTTGCACCATAGCTCACGCATGGAAATGAGTCCGATCTTTTTGAAGTGTGCATTGTTAAATCCACTGTTAGTGGCAAGTGTTTTTGAAAGCCGCCAGTAGCTTTTGCGCGATAGACCTAAACATATGGCAGCGTCTTTGCTAATTCCCAATGACAGCCGAAAATTGACCACCCTGAGTTTAGGTTAATGTTAATGATGGTTGCTGGTGTGCGGTCCTTATTAATTCATACTGATCCATTGTGAGCAACTCCTGATACAGATAGAAAAATTATTGGGACAAAAGGTGGTGCTGGAGGCAATGGAGTAGGCTTTTCCGGTTTTACTGATTACTGTTGCTCAGATTTAGTCTCTCCTTCTGAGCTTACCTTCAAAAATTCCACAAGAGAATCTATCTGCGCCGGAGTGAGCGGACCGCCGCTTGTTTCGGCAAACCCCGGCATAGAGGTGCCGGATACACCTTCAAGAATTGTTTTCTTCAGCTCGGCCTTGCTTAGCATGCCCAAGCCGGAATAATTCGGATGACAGATAAAGCATACAGCGTTAAAAAGTATTTCGCCTTTCTTAGAAGCTATTTTATTACCTACATGACACTTCCTGCAATTTCCTTGAAAAATAACCGCGGCATTAAGGGTTTTTCCAGAGGTATGAGCAATATTAGCTCTAAATGTAAAAATAAAGGGCTTTTCCCGCAAGTCTGTAAAGAGATCCAGAGTTTTGACCACCTTGCCTATCTTGGCGGTTGTATTGATCGTAACCCTGATAACTCCTTGCTTACCGGATGGCAAAATCTTCGGAATGGCTACAGCTTCAGTACATCCGCATGACGATTCGACAGAAATTATTTTCAATGTTTGGGTAGATATGTTTTTTATCGGCAGATCAAACGATGCTGACACCCCTTCCTCGAGAACACCCACATCATATTCGTACTTTTCGAATACTGCTACTGCTGTTGCCGCCTCTGAGGGGATAACAAACAGGCATGCCGGAAGGAGAATGAAGATAATACAACAGCAAGAAGGTATAGACCTCAAAAACAAAAAAAATCCTGACATGCAGAGCAAGAGACAACCTGTTTTTTAAACGAAATGTTAGCCTAGCAGTCCAACGAAAATCAGACCAACCGCGATATATACGGATGCCTCAAGCGTGCCAATAGCCACGTTTTTCTGCCTGCCTACCTCTTCAGCCACATTAACACCTGGGAGCAATATGTGACGGGCTGCGATCGAGATCAAAGTCTGGGCAAAGAACATCAGCAGAGCAATGCAACTCCATACCAAAAGTGATTTAGGTATATTCTCCGGGTAATAGACCACAAGGCCGGAGGCAGCGGTTACCGCCAGAGCAACACCCATACGATGTCCGGAAAAACGAACTGCCAGCGCCACGTTACCGGTTTTGATCTCATTATGAAGCGATTTTTCTGGATGCCGCTTTGCAAAAACAGTTGAACGGTACCATGTGGCCAGCAACATGATAAGCTGGGAAGTCACATAGCCTCCAATTACTGCGGCCAAACCCCGTAAGGCGGCTCCATCCACCCAAGTCATAACAGCCCGGACGATAATTGCAGTGGCAACCAGATTCCCCGCATCCACGATTCCTGCCGCCACGTTGCCTGCTTGAATCTGTTCATGTACTGAAATCTGCGGTAACGACAGCTTGTCAAATACCTTTCTCGTGATCCACATGAGCAAAATACCCGCGAATCCATAGCTGAACATCAACAGTGCCTCTTGTCCTGGGCTGGCGCCCGCATCACCAGAGACGGCTCCCATCAGCATTATCGATACACCCAGCACAGCGCCGGCAAGCGAAATGCCCATGGCGAAATTGTCTTGCTTAGACAATATATCATTAAGAGAGACATTGGCTACAGCACCAGAGAAAATACGCAGCCCGGCAAGTACCGCCAGAACTATAATAAAATCGATGGTGTAGTAGATTATCGAAGCGTCGTGAAGTATCACATAATTCATAATTGATATCTCCTGATAAAATTAGTTTTCAGGTTCCAGGGCGCAGTAACCAGGTTTGTGATAACTTTTCATAAAACTCATTAAACTCATTATTTTGCCCCCTGACAACTGCCACCCGATTTTTTACTTGCCTCCGTATGAGCGCGAAGCAGTTCCACGGCTGCTGCTGCCGAAAAACGAAGAAGCGCGTTTAGAAGTGGCTGTGGATCTGCCGCTCCCCAATCCTGAACTTTTAATACCAAGACCCGCGGCGCTTTTCGAACGCATTGAGGCATAGGTGCTGACACGCTTTTGGCCGGCTACACTGCCGTAATGCTTCGGCTTTGGGGTTTTTATCCCCTTGCTTGCCAATCTCTTACTGCCTTCATTCCAACTCCTGCGGTCCGAGTAGGATCCGTACGTGCTTCTGCCGTAATCGTTGTAATAGCTGTAGTGCGGACGGCTGTACCATGAATCGTAATATATAGGTCCGCCAAAACCTCTAATCAGAGAGGAAAATAATGCGTATTTTCCATACCAGGCCCAAAAAGAATTGCCTGAAGAATCCCTCTGCCAGCTTCCATAATTCGGGTTGCCTACCAGGTAACTGCCTGGAACAGACCCTGCGGCAGATGTTCCGGCCTCTTTAGGAATATTTACGCGGGATAACTCACCCCCGGAAAGGTCGGCCAGTGTGTTTACAACATCAATTAACGAATCGTTATAAATCACCGGGTCACCTGCGGCCCATAGTGACTCCAGTTCCGTAAAAGACTGAGTGTATTGCTGTTTATTCGAAGGCTTCAGGTTTACCTGATTCAGACGGTCGAGCAGACTCTGATATATCGGTCCCTCTGTAGTGGCATCCTTGCTCAAAGCCTCGGCAACATCCTTGAGCTCCGGCTTTTTATCCATGAGTTGCCGCGCATACGTCTTTATGAGCAAGGCATTGGAGACACGGCCGGAATTAATATCTCTTTCAAGATCCACGAGCCGTCTTTTAACCGCCCCATATCGATCATTGATATCTTCTGCGTACCGGTTTGAGCAGCCCTGTGACAGCAGCAACGCTACTATAAAAACTGGAAGCAGAAAACCTTTACTAAGAATGGACCCTCCACTTTTTCTCATTATCAGCCTCAAGTATCTCCTCCCTGCAAAGCACGCGCAACCTTTGCCTGGTCCGGCTTGTTATTTTCTCTCACCATAAGAATTAAGGCCGAGGCATTTACAAGGTCGTTTGCAGGCGGATTACAGTGCAAAGAATCATCAGCATCAACATATGCCACAGCTGTGCCCAGGTCGTTGTTGATCATGCAGCATACGACTTCTTTCCAACTCATGTTGGAGATCTCCAGATCAAACCGAACGTACTCATCGCTGGCCGATGTGAACATATTCTCTATAATCTGTTCAGAGCCCGGTGCTACAAAACCACGCACGATCATCTCGGGATAGGCCCGCATTGGACGAGTCACTATATCAGCCCCGGCCTTTATTATACGCTGCCTGTTACGGTCATCCACACATTCAGCAAGAACCGTTCCCTGGACACCTTTTTCTGAAAGGCGATGCATTATGTCAAATGTCTTGGAGTCGGACCCCCGGTCGTATTCGTCTTTGGCCAGCACTACAATGACATCGGCCTGATCAGCATTAACAGCTTCCAGGCTTTCAGGGTCATCCGAGCGACCATGGTAGTGAACCACATCCGCCAACCGTGTAAGCCTGTCAGGCAAACCATCTGGAAAACCTGTCGTCAATATCTGTATGCAGTGATTCCTGTATTGCTCGCTCTCACGAAACTGCCGGATCAGTCTCGAGAAGTACTGCTCGCCGTCATGACCAGGTGTGTTGATTATAAGAATATGTCCACGCATCTTCCAGTCCCACTCGCCTCGAATCTTGCGTAACCGTATATCTGTGCGGTAGTCAAAATAATCGCCTGCTACTTTCGCAAGCACGAATATACCGCCCATGTATAGCAGTATCACTGTAGCAGCCCGGCCCGGCAGGGATGCGGCAGCCAGGTCACCATAGCCTACTGTTGTTACCGTGGTCAAGGTAAGCCAAAGGGCATCAGGCAGATTAATACCCTCAAAAACATACATCGCCAAGATATGGGCGGTAAAAATTACACTGAGATATGCAACTGTCTTTGCAAGTGACACCCGCATCTGTCGCTGCGCCACAGCCAGCATCTTGCCGTGGCGTCTGCGAAGCAAAGTAAAAAACCAGGTAAACATATTCTAAAGACTAAGAACAAAAGGCCAACGGCTATAGGTGAAACTTCAAACCATTTCTCTCTTTCCCCTCAGCCTTTTGCCGGCCATAACTCTTCTATTTTAGATACCGGCAGATATGTGATCAGATATACATTGGTGCGTCCACCGTCATAAACCTGCACCTCAAGAGCAAAGCGCCGGTCATCGCTCACCAGAAAATAGTAACTAAACGCCTCACCCTCGTCCGCGTCATCCGGCAGCCGGCGGTCACGGTAGTCGCCGCTATATGAATAAGCGTTATGGCCCGCCTCCTGGCGATAAACCGGAGCTGTCCAGCCGTTCAGAAAAGCGGGCTCAGCAATGCGCTCAAGAATATGATTCACACCTGTATCCGGATCCAGGAGATTTATAAATGCATCAACATCAAAAACCTGCCGTACATCATCCGGTAGAACCTGCCGCGCAATCTCCAGGAGTTCATCCGTGCCATTTCCGACAACAGCCAGCCTAAAACGTTCTCCGGTGCTTTCTATGGTAAAAAACGTCTTTTTTTTATCCTCGCCGCCTAAATCGGAAGTATTAATGGCTTCAACGGTAAACGTTTTATTCCCAATACCTTCCTGCGCAGCGAATCCAAACTTGATAATATCACCGACTTGCAGGTCTTTGGGGCTCTCAAGAACCCTGGATGGTACTTCTTTGTCAGATCCGCTCCACCTATTAAAAACACCTTTTAAAAGACTCATCAGCAATCAAGCCTAGGCAGCTTTCTTTGCCTTTATTTTCTCGAGAATTGCATTGGCAGATGCATTACCGCTTACAATGCCAGCCGACTTCAGCTTAGCTTGCAGATCACCGCCTTCCGACTCTTTTTGCAACTCCATTGCGGCTTTCATCTGATCGCCGCGCTTCTGTTGTTTTGCCTTGATGCGTTCCAGTGAGTCCGTGGCCGATCTCACTGCTGAGTTACTGCCTGAAAACTTAGCTGCCGCGGCGGCATTGGCTTTCTGCACCGCTTCAGTGGTTTTTACAATAGAGACCTCACGCTCCATTGCCTTTATGTTCCGCTCAGTTTCAGCAATGGTCCGCTTTAGTTGAGCGACGTTGACTTTATAGCCGGCAAGCAGCTTTTCCTGGGCTTCGAGTTCATTGCTGAGCTCAGCGATCTTATCCGCCACCTCAAGAGCAAGCGTTTCGTCACCCTTATCCAAAGCCTGTGCAACATAGCCCTCGTACTCCTCTATTTTGCCCTTTAACTCGCTGACCTTGCGCTCAACCCCCATCTGCTCGGCCATGACTCCTGTCATGCTCTCCTTTGCTTTGCTTAAGTTTGCGTTTGCGTCACGCATTTCCTGATCCAGGATGCGAAGAGCCTGATTGTCGGCAATAGCCTCGCCGGCTTCGTTGACGGAACCGCGAACAGCTGTAAACAACTTTTTCCATATACTCATAAGTTTCCTCCATTATTTCAGATAATCCTGCATAGCCTCAATGGCGTTAAGTGTGTTGTCGCTTAAAGTACAAATTTCTTGATGTATATCCTTTATACCGGTGTTGATAGCCATCGCTCCAAAGATCAGGTACTGGTCGCCGACTTTACCGAAAGACGATAGCGGCATAGGCAGATTCATTGTAAGCATGGCCTCGAGAAGTTCGCTACGTTTGTCTGCTCTGACTTCGTTCTCATGCCACAGGTAAGTGGTACAAAGAATCTGGTCGTGGTTAACAGTAATAAATACAGGGAATTCCTCACGGTCCTCAATTTCCACCTTCACCATATTCACATCACCTGTCACCACCTCGGCCGACATGGTTATCCCCTCGTCGGATGTCATGATGGTGAGGCCCTCTGCCAGGGCTTCTAGCTGCATGTTTGACATATTTTCTCCTTTCGACTCCTTTTACTCTTCCTCACGGACGGTATATACCCTGTTCTTTTTCCCAGTCGGTCTGGTGATACTGGTAAGCCACCAGTGAACCCAGCCGGTTTACCTTTATGCTGTCCAGCTCATCAAAATATCCCCGGCTGAACTCAAAAGCCGCCAACATCACACCCTTTGTCATCCACCCGTCATCTATAGGCAACTCTTTAAGGGCTTCAATACGAACCCTGGGAGAGCTTCCGTTTTTTGTTGCGATCGTCCAACCCCACTCACCGAACGAGGGAACGTTCTGGTGGTACTGCTGAACATGCAGAAAACCAGCATGCTTCACTGTTTTGCCAATACTCAAAAATGCATGTTTGGCATGATACGGTGAAGTCGACTGTACGGCCATTGCCCCGTCTCCAGCCAGCAGTGCTTTAAGTTTAACATAAAAACGCGAGGAGTAAAGCTTGTTTAGATCCGGATGACCGGGATCCGGCAGGTCGACAATAATTGCATCAAAATATTCTCCTGAGCGCAGCAGGTCATCCACGGTAAGGAAGGCGTCCCCGTTTCTCACCTCCACACGCGGATCAGTAAATGACCGGTGGTTCAGGTCTAACAGTCTTTCATTGATAATACGTCCGTTAACCTCGACCGGATGAGTAAAAAGGTTCACAACATCCCTGTCAAGATCAAGCACCAGTACATGCTTTGGGTTCCAACGCAGTATATCGCGCACCGCAAGTCCATCACCACCTCCGATCACCAGAATTTTTTCCTGCCGTGCAGAGGCAGCCAGTGGAGGATAGACCAGCATGGAATGATAGATATGTTCGTCGTTACTGGCAAACTGCGTGCGTCCGTTTATAAAAAAAGTCAGCACGGGAGCTTTAGCCGGATCTGTAAATCTTTCTGTTATGGTAAGGTGTTGATACTTTGTGTTTGTGCTGTAGATGACTTTATCCTGGTATAGCATATCCTCCATAGATGCTTCCAAATCAGCGCCTTTTACCGCGATGAACAATGCAAGAGCGGCAGCAAGAAGATGCCCGCCGACCAAAAGCAGACGCCTGCCAATACGTTGTCTGAACATGATTAAAAACAGCAGACCCATAATAATATTGGCACCTGCCGTCAAGGCCGCTGATAAAGATGTCTCGAGTGTAAGCATGAAAAGCACCCATAAGGCCGCACCAATGCCTGCGCCTATATAATCGATACCATAGATAGATCCGGCATTATGCACAAGGTGCTCTCCATAAACGGCTTCACGCACCCTGGCTATAAGGGGGATCTCCATCCCGATTAATATTCCAAGCACCGCACCTATGACATAGGGTCCGGCTTTGGCAGCCTTTTCCGCCCACTCGATCATACCTCCGCTTGGCAACAGGTCCGGCGGAAGTCCGAAGGTATTGCCGAGCAACCTGGGCAGAAGGTTTGCGAGGGCAAAAACAGCGGTTATGATCAACACAGCCGAGGAGCCAAGAAGAGCTACCAGAACTTCCAGCCAGGCAAAACCTGTAAAGGGGCATTTGACTTTACGCGCCAGAAAAGAGCCGATACCCATAGAGACTATCATAATGCCGATTATGCCGTAGATGGCTGTTTCTATAGCGCCCAGTACACGCCCGGCCTGGTGAGATAAAAGATATTCGTAGACCAGGCCACAGCCGGCCAGAACCGCCATTATCAGAAAAATACCGGCGTCATGCCAAAACAGGAGTTTCTTACTAAACATCACAGGAAGTGTAACAGGTCATAAAAGCCAAGTATCAGAAAATATAAAGTATTGTGGGCTATACTTTACTTCTTTGTATTTGTAAAAGAGTCTATTAAACGTCCAAGTGCCTTTTTTTCGGTTTCCCGGATCTGAATTATTCTGACGCCGATTTCGTACTCTTTGTTTTTCTGAATTTCCTCTACTCGTTTAACTTTTACTTTACATGAAATCTTGGTTTTACGGTTTGGCAAGGACAGGAAAAGCTGCAATATGCTTCCCATGGGAATAACTTTGTTGAAGGTAAATAGCAACCCATTTTTGCTGATGTTTTTAAAGCTGAAGTTGTCTCCTGAGCTTGAAACCAGGCTCAGGTTCTTTACAAGCGATGCATCGATCCGTTGGCTATCTCGTCTTTCATCCTCGTAAAGACATATTTGGTTTTTTCCACGGCTTTTTGCGCGATAAAGGGCCTGATCGGCTTTTTTAATAAGCTCCACCCTGGTAGATGCATCTACGTTTAATGAGGCTATACCAACACTGATGCTGAATTTCTTAAGAGGTTGTTTTGCCTCGTTTACAAACTTGCTTCGCTCTATCTTTTTACGTATTCTCTCAGAGATTACGGCTCCTCCCTCCTTGTTGGTTTCAGGAAGAATCAGCGCGAACTCTTCTCCGCCGTACCGGGCTACAATATCAACTTCCCTCACGGTTTTTTTAATGATTTTGGCAAGCGACCTCAAGGCTTTGTTGCCAGTAAAATGACCGTTTGTATCGTTGTAACACTTGAAGTCATCAACATCCATAAAAACATAGGTCAGTGGTGCGTTGTAACGGTTTGCCCTGGAGATCTCGCGGTCCAGTGCCTTAATGAGATAGCGGTAGTTGTAAAGCTGAGTCAGTTCATCCACCAAAGTCTCTTGCTGTGTTTTCTGAAAGATTTTTATTTCAATAATCTTAGGATTTTTTATTTTCCTGTAGATATCGACAAAGTAGTCAAGCAAAGCCACCCTAAAATTAATGTCGCGTCTTACATCACAACGCATTCGTTCCCAATGACGAACAATCTCCTGCCAGTGCTTCTTAGCTGCTCTTTTTTCGAGCTCCAAGTGAGCCATTGTATAAAGCAGGTGCGGATAGAAATCGTCACCAAAACGTTTGGCAAGGGAATCTACCTTATCTACAAACCCATCTCTTTCTTTGGCCTCCCAAATAAGAAGCTTGTTGATTTCTGATTGAATCTGCATTTCCTGGTTTTTTGCCATAGCCTGTTAATTTCGTATCAAGTTCAAAGCTGCGATTAAACTGTAAACTCTTATTTGCTTTAATTCTAACTCATCTCGATCTTTTTTTACACATTAACACAATAATAGATGCATTTTTTGCTGTTAAAATTTTGTCAATTTTTCATTAACAACACAAACCTGTTTTCCGGTTCACCACCTGAAATTTCCATCTATTTTTTTTATTTTTAAGGATTCTTCTATTCTTCGCTTTGTGCCGGGGGTGGTATTTTCCGGAAGATGGTCATAATCGAAAAACCTCATCTCCTCGATCTCAGGACTTTTAGGCAAGGGGTCCGTCTGCTCCCATTCGTCGACCAGGAAAACGAGGGTATGATTGCTTTTATGGTCTATTCCGCTCAAGTAAGGTCCGCTGTAAAGCCTCGGTTCTTTAAGACAGATGATATTTACTTCCTCTGCAAGCTCACGCTTTATCGCCTCGAGGACAGTTTCTCCTTTATTTACTCCTCCACCTGGAAGATACCAGCCTCTGCGGTATGAATTTTTAACCAGAAGCACCTGGCCTGAACTATTGAAAACCAGGGCGGCAACCCCCATGCTCAACGGCCTGGTACATCGCCAGTATATCCGGGCAAGTCTGAATCCAAAACGAATAAATATAGAATTCACTAGACTGTGAGCGCCGTCATTGAGATTATCCTTTTAATAGAGGAGCATAGAAGCGATAAAATTAAAATTTAGCATTCATACCATTCTTTGTCAAGATTCAACCAGTGATCGCTGTTGTTCTTGTATTTTATGCCGATATGCCGTATAACTTACCTGCTGCTGTAACTTTCCGCACCGGAAAAAGTCATTTAAAAAACATTGGAGAAACATTGGAGAAACATTGAAACGAGTTTGTATTTATATGATTGTATGTCTGCTTACAACCCCCATACAGGTTGAAGCGGCTGATCACTATATTGAAAGAACCGGAGATCTTCTTCAGGTGGCTGTTCCACTAACAGGATATGCCATGACTTATGGTTATGACGACGAAGAAGGCCGGTTACAGTTTTACAAATCATTTATCACTGTTACAGGTGTAACATATGCTCTTAAGTTCACTATTGATAAAGAACGGCCGAATGGCAAAGGCGCCCAGTCATTTCCATCAGGCCATACTTCTGCTGCGTTTTCCGGTGCGTCTTTTATCCAAAAAAGATATGGATGGAAATACGGAACTCCGGCTTACCTGGCTGCATCTTTTGTGGGATGGAGCAGAATTGACGCCAATCGGCACTATCTGGAGGATGTACTGGCCGGAGCTGCTATAGGAATTATGAGTTCGTACTATTTCACTACCCCTTTTGATCATATCTCTTTATCTTTATTCTCATCCGGCAGTTCATACGGAATCGCTATCAGGGGCAGGTGGTGAATAGTAAGTTTACAGAAAACAAAGATCAGGAATAAGGGTGGATTTTGTCCGCCACTGGAAGCGTTACTGTAAACGTTGTTGCTTTGTCAGATGATTTTACGTCAATGGTTCCCTCGTGCAGAACGATAATTTTATGAACAATAGCCAGACCCAGCCCGGTACCTCCGGATTTTTCCGTTACAAAAGGAATAAATATTTTATCAAGTATTTGCTCCGGGATACCTGTTCCGGTATCAGTAATCTTAAGTTCCAGAATACCGTCTCCTTTCAAGCTGGAGATAATCGAAAGAATTCCACCTTCCGGCATGGCCTCGACAGAATTACGGATAAGGTTGGTAAGCGCCTGGCGCAACAGAATCTCATCTCCTTTGACAGGGACATCTGCTGCAAGCTGCAACTCAACCTTGATACCTCTTTGTTCCGTAATGATAGTCTCCAACAACTCCGAAATAATTTCGTTTAAGTTTAAAGCCGTGGAGTTTAACTCGGTAGGCCGTGCAAACTGGAGAAAATCAGTAATCACCCTGTTCATACCGCTTATCTCTTTTTTTATTGCCTGCATAGCCCCTTTACCAGGGGCATCATCAGGAGTTTTTGAATCCAGCATCTGCACGTATCCCGCAATTACCGCCATTGGGTTTCGAAGCTCATGAGCTATGCCTGCAGAGACCTCGCCCAGGTGGGTAAGTCGTTCGCGAAGCTCGACCTTCTCCCTTAAAAGTTTTATTTCTGTAATATCGGTAAATCCAAGAATTATCCCCAGGTGCCGTCCGTCTCTTTCTTTTAATATCGAGGTAAAAAAACCAAGCCACAGCCTTCGCCCGTCCCGGGTCTCAAACGTGGCCTCTTTTCTCTCACTTGGCGCGGATTCGGGACTTTTCAAAACATCGGCAATAGTAGGTCCCAGCGTTGTAGCAGAATTACCAATTAATTCGGCTGCCGGTATACGAAGAATTTCGACTGCCGCCCTGTTGACCGTAACGATCCTGCCATTGACATCAAAAGTTATCACTCCGCTTGGAACACTTTCGAGTATGTTCCGGCTGTAGGATTCGTATGTATCAGCCCTCTGTTCAGCCCGTGAACGGAGTTCTTCCAGCTCACGCTCCTTCTCCTTCAACCTTGTTACCAGGTCTTGAAATGTATCAACTACAAACTCAACAGGTTTACGCCCATCGGGTTTTTGTTCACCAATTATTGATTTACGCCGTGAAGAAGCGTAAAACCTAATCCCTAAGTAAAAAATAATTAAGGCTAAAAACAGAAGAAAATATAATAAGAGAAGAAAATTATGTGGAATACTATCGCCGGCCATGGTAGATGTACCAATCGAGAATTTCCTGCCCGAAAAATAGCGACAGCAAAGCTCCTCCGGCAAGAAAGGGGCCAAAAGGTATCTTGCTTTTCCGGCCTCCGCCTTTAAAAACAACCATAAACAGACCGACAATAGAGCCCATAAGACTCCCGGCAAAAGTTGTGAGCAATACACCTTTCCAACCGATGAACCCTCCCAGCATACCCATCAACTTGATATCACCACCGCCCATGCCTCCCCTGCTTAATACTGCAATTGCGTAAAAAAGTCCGAATCCCAGGGCAGCCCCTATCAAGCTGTTTTTCCATCCAAGCATCGAGGTTCTTAAAAATGGATCTATCAAAATCAATGAGCCAAGAAATATTCCTATAGGAATACCCGGAATAGAAATTCTATCAGGAATAATTTGGCAATCAAGGTCTATAAAAGTTATCACCAGAAGAGATGATACCAAAACAGCATAAGAAACCATGGGCCACCCCAGACCAAAACGCCACATAACAGCCACCCATAAAACTCCGTTTAAAGTCTCTACAATAGGGTAACGAAGCGAAATGGAAGTTTTGCATAAGCGGCAACGGCCACCCAGTATAATGTAGCTCAGGATAGGAATATTGTCGTAAAAGCGAATCTTTTTGCCGCAATTTGGGCATGAAGAGGGCGGAGTTACTATAGAAATCCCGCTTGGGATCCGATGAATACAGACGTTCAGAAACGAACCGACCACAGCACCGAAAAGGAATGTCACAGCATAAATAGGAACAGCCTCGTTAATCATCATCGGCCTTATGACGTCAGCTTTACAGGTGGGGTGGCAGATCGTCGCCTTGTTCTAGATTCTCCAGTGGATCATCTCCCAAGTCCTTTGCCCTGGCCATATGGAGATCAAGCTCTTTCTTCAGGGATTCTATTTCCGAAATTATATCACTCACCAGAGTGTTTTGAATAGCTCCCCTGTCATCACGGAGCTCAAAAATATTCTTCCCCAGTTCCAGATACTTTTCGTCAATCTCTTTATTTATCTTCCGGCTGTCGTAAACAACCTTGGCAAGCGAGGTTTCCACTTTAACGCGTTTAGCCAGAAACCTGCCCGCCCATTTAAATGTCTTGAGGCCCTCTTCAAGATCCCGCCTGATACGATCCAACATAATATAGACCTCCTGTTACAAATATGGTGCAGTTATCAGGGTGCATGGCGCAAAAACTATGAAGCCGGCAGGCGATCAAATAATTCCTTGCATCGGGTTTATCAAGCTAATCGCTTTTCCTTTTTCCGGCACTTGCGAATGTTTTTCAGGCTTCAGCCGTTTCTCCTGTCTCCATAACCTCATTGCGTTCTTCCTGTTCCTGGATATTCTCAGCGGTTAGATCGTCTAAAGCTCCTTCATACGAAGTGTCTTCATGTCTCTTTACCCCTTCTTCACCCTGCTCAACCTTGGTATTGTTATCAGCAGGATATTCAGGAGTTGTCAAAGAGGATTCGCTGGCCTCTGTTTCTTTCCTTAGAGACTCTTCTATCTGATCGTTTCGTATCTGCTCGTACTCTTTGTCACTAATGATATCTATCTGCCAGCCTGTAAGCTTTATCGCAAGGCGGACATTACCGCCTCTTCTGCCAATAGCCAGGGGAAGCTGACCTTCCTCTACTATCGCCATGGCGGATTTTTCCTCCTCGTTGACGGCTATCCTGTCTATGGTAGCCGGAGAAAGAGACTTGGAAATAAAGAGCTTCAGATCGCCCGTCCAGGGAATAATATCTATTTTTTCACCTCTGAGCTCCCTCACAATAGACTGCACACGTGTCCCTTTCATGCCAACGCATGTTCCGACCGGATCAATCATACGGTCTTTTGATGTGACTGCCATCTTGGTGCGGTCGCCAGGCTCACGCACTATGTTTATAATCTCGACTATACCTTCTGATATTTCAGGAACCTCCATTCTGAAAAGTTCTGAAACAAATTCAGGCCTGGTTCTCGAAAGCTGGATATTGGGTCCCCTGGGCGTGAGTTTTACATCTTCAATAAACGCTCTTGCCATATCGCCGCGCCTGAGGCTTTCACCGGGTATAGAAGCCCTTATGGGCAGCACTCCCTCTGTTTTACCTATATTAATGAAAATAAGCCCTTTTTCGCGGCGTGTTACTGTTCCGCTTACAATCTCACCCACTCGGTCCTTATATTCAGAGTAGATCACATCACGTTCGGAGTTCCTGACCTTCTGAAAAAGAACCTGTTTAGCTGTCTGGGCGGCGATACGCCCAAAATCCTCAAGCTTCAACTCCTCTTCCAGGGTGTCCCCAAGCTCAATATCTTGGGCTACTGCGCAGGCATCCTCGTAACTTATCTCGCTCTTAGGGTCCTCCACCTTCTCGACCACCGTCAAAATGGAATGCGCTGTTATTTCACCTGTTGCAGGATCTATTTTAACACTGATATCGCTCCTTGACTGATGCTTACGGCGCGCGGCAGACTCAAGAGCAGCTTCAAGGTTTCCAAGGAGGATATCGCGGGAGACACCCCTCTCCCTGCTTATCTGTTCAATAAACTGTATCAACTCACGGCTCATATACGCCTCCTATGGTGAGCTTGGCAAGCTCACCTTTTGCTATGGCTGGAGCACCCTGTTTTTAAAACTCGACTTCCAACCTAGCCTTTTTAATATTATTGAAAGGAACAGCAACGGTTACATCTCCATCACATTCCAGTACAACATCTCCACCGGCCACTTTTAGAACTCGTCCCACAATAAACTTTTTGCCATCTACCGGTTCAACCATAGTCACTTTGGCCAGCCGTCCGGAGAAACGCATAAAGTCCTCCAGACTCTTAAGCGGACGATCAAGCCCCGGTGAAGAAACTTCCAGCGCATAACTTCCAGGCACTATATCCTCCACGTCAAGCAGAGCGGAAATTTCACGACTTACGGCTGTACAGTCATCTATACTAACTCCAAGATCCTGATCAATAATAACCTTGAGCACAGCCCTGCCCGAGCCTTTGGAAAATGTCAGATCTACTAATTCCAGCCCTCTAAACCTAATGATAGGTTCGATAAGCCCTGTTAATCTGTCTTTTAACGACAATTGCGCTATTGGTCCTCACAAAATAAAAGAGTGGGACGCACCCACTCTATTACATACAAAAATACCATATTCAGCATTCAAAAGCAAACAAAAAGTCAGTTCTGGGAAGAAAACCGTAGAACTAATTTCACCTAATGGTTAATGTAACAAGGGCGAAAAAGGGCGAAAATATGTTTTCGCACCCCACCACTGACCGAACCTTGACATCCGTACGGCTGAAAATTTATATTTTATACTGACTTACCGCTCATTTCCCGCCAGGCAGGACAGACATACTTTGGATACTACAATCATAATTCAAAAGATAGCCATAAACGCGCTTCCTCTTTTATTTTCCATTATTCTGCACGAGATTTCTCACGGATACGTGGCTGATAAGCTTGGAGATCCCACGGCACGTATGTTGGGCAGGCTCACACTTAATCCCTTGCCGCATATTGATCCTGTAGGAACAGTCTTGATTCCTCTTGTACTTCTGGTTACAGGAAGTCCGGTGCTATTCGGGTATGCCAAACCCGTACCAATAACAACAGCCAATTTCAAAAACCCAAGGCGTGATATGGCTATATCAGCAGCTGCAGGCCCTGTCTCCAATATTTTGCTTGCAGTAATCAGTGTCATACTTTTAAGATTCGTACAGTACGCTTTTGGTGTACAGCCCGGCGCTGCAATTATGGCTCTTCTTGTTCCGATCAAGCTTATGCTCAACACAGCCATTATTTGGAACGTTTACCTGGCGGTATTCAACATGATACCGCTTCTGCCTCTGGATGGTGGCAGGGTGCTTATGGGATTTCTCCCGCCCAAGCAAGCGTATTCGTTTTCAAGAATAGAGCCCTATGGCTTTTTTATACTGATTGCGCTTATATTTACCGGACTTACACGTTATATCGTAGGTTGTCCGGCAAGTTTAATGTTTGGAATTATAGAATGGATAGGCAGACTGATATAACTAAACGGGTTCTTTCCGGAATGCAGCCTAGCGGCCTGCTGCACCTAGGAAACCTGGTTGGCGCACTTCAGAACTGGGTTCGCCTTCAGGACAACTATGATTGTTTTTTCTTCGTAGCCGACTGGCATGCACTTACATCAGGCTATGCCGATACGTCGGCACTTAAAAACAACATATATAACGTTCTGGCGGACTGGCTTGCAGCCGGGCTTGATCCGGAGCGCTCCACCATCTTTGTGCAATCTATGGTTAAAGAACATGCGGAACTGCATGTTCTGCTGAGCATGATCACGCCCTTGAGCTGGCTGGAACGTGTTCCTACCTACAAGGAGAAGCAGGAAAATGTTCGTGGCAAAGACCTGGGAACATACGGGTTTCTAGGATATCCGCTTTTACAATCCGCTGATATACTTATATACAGACCGGAGCATGTTCCTGTCGGCGTCGATCAGCTCCCGCATCTTGAGATCACAAGGGAAATAGCACGCCGCTTCAACCACTTCTATGGGGACGTGCTGTCAGAACCGGAAGGACTGTTGACGAAGTACCCAAAGGTGCCGGGAGTGGATGGACGAAAAATGTCAAAATCTTATGATAACTGCATATACCTCTGTGATCCGCCGGAAGTTGTGGATAAGAAAATAAAAACAATGATAACAGACCCGGCCAGAGCCAGACGTACTGATCCTGGCGACCCGCATGTCTGTCCTGTGTTTGACCTGCATAAGATCTTTTCGGCGGACAAAGAGCTTGACAGTTGTGCAGAGGGGTGCAGAACAGCGGAAATAGGATGTATAGACTGCAAGAAAGTCTTGATTCCACACGTTCTTGATATACTCGAACCTATCTATATAAAGCGACAAGAGTTAATCAAACATCCCGAAGACCTGGAATCGGTAGTCAGAAAGGGCAGTCAAAAAGCAATCACTGTTGCATCGCAAACAATGGAAGTTGTGCGGAAGGCAATGCAGATATGAAAAATAAAGGCCGTAACAAGTCACCAGACCGGGATAAAACAGGATTTTGTCAGATGTTTAACAATTATCTGCCGGTTGTTCTTCTTTTAATGATTGCGCTTCTTTATGGGTGCGCTGGTGGCGCGGTATCTGCCAAGGCTGTCAAAAGATCGAATGCTCATTATATGCTAGGAACAACCTTTATTACACAAAACAGGCTCCAGGATGCCTTTCTGGCATTTCAGAAATCCATAGTCGAAAACCCTGAAAACAAGGATGCATTTAACATGCTCGGGTATGTCTATTTTATGCTTGGACAATATGACGAGGCCC
The DNA here is from genome assembly GCA_027021335.1 of Nitrospirota bacterium. Lineage (GTDB taxonomy): Bacteria > Nitrospirota > Thermodesulfovibrionia > SZUA-242 > SZUA-242 > JALUUO01. Next base: position 32,896 of record JALUUO010000030.1, on the reverse strand, counting down.
TGGAAAATTTCGAGAAAGCGGTTCTGATAGATCCTAATTTTTCTGAAGCCTACAACAATATGGCATTGGCGTATAATTCGTTGAAAAAATGGGACGAGTCTATAGCATCATGTAAAAAGGCGTTGGAGAATCCACTATACACCACCCCGGAGTTCGCGCTTAACAACATGGGATATGCGTACTTGATGAAAGGCGACTATGAGACTGCCATTAAAACACTTAAAAACGCTCTTATGCGCAGAAAGCTGCCGCAGGCAAGTTATAACCTAGCTCTCACTTACATTCGCTTGGGCAAAGAGCCTAAAGCCGTAAGGGTGCTGGAAATGCTGGTTGGAATTGCGCCCAAATACGTGGATGCGCACTTTGAGCTTGCAATGTTGTACAAAAAATTAGGGGAACCAGAAAAAGCCAAAAAACATTTTACTGAAGCAATAAACGCGGATCCTGATTCCGAGCTAAGCGGCAGGGCCGAAGAAGAACTTCAAAAATTAAGGAGATAATAAAATGCCAAGGGTTTATAATTTTAGCGCCGGGCCTGCCGCTCTGCCCCTTGAAGTGCTTGAGAGGGCCAGGGAAGAGATGGTCAATCATAATGATTCCGGCATGTCTGTAATGGAGATGAGTCATAGAGGCAAGGAGTTCTTGGCTATTTTCGATCATGCTGAGACCGGACTAAGAGACTTAATGCAGATACCTGATAATTACAAGGTCTTATTTCTGCAAGGAGGAGCATCAAGCCAGTTTGCAATGGTTCCCTTGAACCTGTTAAGAGGCAAAACCGGAGCCGATTATATTCACACCGGAATGTGGTCGAAAAAAGCAATAGCAGAAGCAAAAAGGTATTGTGCGGTTAATACTGTCTTTTCTTCAGAGGATGTAAACTTCAATCGCGTTCCCAGGGCAGATGAACTTCACCTGGATACCAACGCCGCCTATTGTCATATGACTTTTAATAACACAATATTCGGCACAGAGTTCCACTATATCCCTGATACAGGAGATGTTCCTCTGGTGACCGACGCCTCATCTAATATTTTATCTCGGCCGGTTGATGTATCGCGATTTGGCCTTATTTACGCCGGAGCACAAAAGAATATCGGCCCCAGCGGACTTGCAATAGTAATTATTCGTGAAGACCTGGTGGGTAGCGCTGTTGATTTTACTCCTACCATGTTCAACTACGAAACTCATGTTAAAGGTAACTCCATGTTCAATACCCCACCGACTTATTCAATCTATATTGCCGGCCTGGTATTTGAATGGCTAAGGAAAAAGGGAGGGCTTGTTGAGATCGAAAAGATCAATATCAGAAAGGCCGATAAGCTTTACTCATGCATTGACAAGAGCGGTTTCTACAGTTGTCCAACCGAGCCGGAGAGCCGTTCCCGCATGAATGTGCCGTTTACCCTTTCAGACTCGGGGCTGGACGAAAAATTCCTTGAAGAGGCAAAAGCGGCCGGCTTGGTCACCTTGAAGGGGCACCGTTCCGTAGGCGGTATGCGCGCGTCCATATATAATGCCATGCCTGAGGAAGGAGTGGACGCGCTCATCAACTTCATGGAGGAGTTTGAACGGAAATATGGGTAGAAAACAGTTTAAAGCAAAAGGCTTTAGGTGAAAACCTAAAGCCTTTTACATGGTGTTCTTCGAAAAAAATCTCAGCTCTTCTGAATATAAAGCTCCCAAGTGCCTTTCGCATCATCTTTTACAGCTTCGAAGGCATAGCCTTGCTTCTCGGAATACTTAGGTATGGAGTCCTCTGCTGAAGCAGGAGCATCACATAGCACCTTTAACAAATTACCTGGTGCCATTTTTTCGAGCTTCTTTTTTGTAAGAAGCAGCGGGTAGGGACAGACTCTTCCCATAACATCGAGTACCTCGGTTGGTTCTATAGATTTAAGATCCGCCATTTCCTTCCTCCTTAATCTTTTGATTTTGCTCTATATCTTACCATCAATACAATACTAGAAGAACAAAAGCTGGTCAGCAGCCTCCATCTCTTTCTGTATTTCGCTGAAAGGCACCACCTCAATCGACATATCAGCACCCAAAGCGCTACCGTCGGCCAGGCGTCCGGCATCTATACCACGGGCTTCCAGATCTTCTTTGCATACCAAAACCCTCAAGTCTATCAGCAAAGTCATCTGAACATGATTTTCGTTACTCGAAATTCCATAATGATCCATTGATTTCTGATTGTTTAAGGCATTTAAAACCCCATCACCCACAAAAGCTATAGTAGGCAGTACTGTTTCCCCGTCGTCAAGGTAGATTTCCGCCGTCTGGCTGGCCAATGCATGAGTAAGGGCCAGTTTCGGATTTTCGCTCTTGTAAGGAGGCCTCTGTACCACAAACAACTGTTTTAATTCTTTTGCTTCCGCCATCCTACTCACCTCCTATATGCAAAATCTTGTCACTTTTTGCGCACTTGGCAAGATACCAATCCATGCTATGCCTCTGCCAGTTTTCCATAGTATCATCCTTTTTGTAACCGCGCGCTTCAGCACATGCCTCACAAGCACAAAACTCAGCACCTTCTGCAAGCAAGCTCTCAACAGTTTTATTCAGGCTTGAATAATCCTTGAAAGATCTCTGGCCTTTCTTGGAAAGCATAGTTGCATTACCAGAAACCCAAACATTAACATCATGACCCTTTTTTCTAGCCGCCTCTGCAAGTTTAACGGCAAAGTCAAGACTCATGGAACCTACTAATGATGAAAAAACACCTATTGTAAGTGTTGCCATAATTACCCCCTCCTATAACCAAACAAATTTGTCATGCTCGTCCATGATCAGATCAACAAGACCGTCGTAATTAACCTGCTTAATTTTAGCGTCAACCAGATCAGCCGATGTGAATCCGCGTGACTCCAAGTCCTCTGTAAGAACATAAAAATCCGCTGCCTTGTCAAGCACCTTAGAAGTATTACCGTTTTCTTTGATCACTGCATGATAGATTCCGTTACCTGCGAGAACCACGCTCAGTTTATCCGCCTGAAGCCGCTCAAAGGTATCCTCGGTCCTCTTCGATTCAGTGAGGATTACACCTAGTTTCATCATCCCACCTCCGAAATATTTTTATTTCACCAACGACAAATAATGGCAAATTTTATAAGAATTATCTAGACTTTGTCAAGAAAACGAAGCACTGCCGTGGAACGACCAGCAGGTAACTTACAACACGTATCTACTTTTTAGGCATATGTACAGCCATCCCATGAACGTCTTCACATGCCTCCATGACGCCTTCGGCAAGTGTAGGATGAGCATGAATCATCTCAGCTACCTGTTTTGATGTCGCTCCAATTTCCATAGCCAAAGCTGCTTCGTGCACAAGGTCGGAAGCGTGAGGCCCTATCATATGAACCCCAAGAACCTTATCTGTTTCAGCCTCTGCTATAACCTTAATCATGCCCGCAATCTCACCCATGGCATGTGCTTTGCCCAACGCCCTGAACTGGAACCGGCCTATCTTCACATCGATTTCCTTCTCCTGGCACTGGTGTTCACGAAGGCCCACGGAACCAATTTCCGGATGGGTAAATATGGCCGCAGGCACCACGTCATAGCTCATCTTCGCATCATGTCCCATGATATTGTCAACAGCCACAAGACCCTGTTTTGATGCCACGTGGGCAAGCATGATACCGCCTGTTACATCTCCAATGGCATATATGCCGTCCACATTTGTTTTCATCCTCTCATCCACCGGTATTTCACCACGCCCGCCGAGTTCCACTCCAACATCTGCCAGGCCCAGGTCCTCGCTGTTAACCGCCCTGCCGATTGATACAAGCATCTTTTGCCCCTCAATCGTTTTTCCATCCGAGAGGAATGCCTTGACACCACCATCCGTTATATCGACTTTTTCAGTCTTTATGTTCTTAATCAGCTTGATCTTCTTTTTCTTCAACTCCCTTTCAAGAATCTCGGAGATCTCCGGATCCTCGGTAAAAACAGCTCTGGGCATCATCTCTACCATTGTCACATCCACCCCTAGCTCCTTATAGATGAATGCAAACTCACAACCTATAACACCAGCTCCTACTATCAAAAGACTTTCAGGCAGACTCTCAAGGCTCAGGGCTTCATCGCTCGAAATTATTTTTTCTCCATCAAATGGGAAAACGGGTATCTGAGCCGGCCTGGACCCGGTTGCTACGATAATCGCGTCTGCCCCCAGCTCCTGAGTATCCCCGTTTTTTAAAGTAACCTCAATTTTTTTGCCGGGCATCAAACGTCCACGTCCCTCGATAAGTGTGACCCCCCAGCTCTTGAAAAGACCGCGAATGCCTTTAACCTGCGTAGCCACCACCTTATCCTTTCGGGCCATAATCTTATCCAGCCGGGCCGTAACATCTCCTGAGATCTCCAGCCCGTAATCAGCTGCCTTTTTTATTTTACTAAGCGCTTCGGTGGAGGCAAGCAGGGCCTTGGTCGGAATACAACCTCGGTTTAGGCAGGTTCCGCCTACCTCATCGGCTTCTATAACTGTAACATCCGCACCCATCTGGGCTGCCCGTATAGCAGCCACATAACCGCCCGGCCCTGCTCCTATAACAACAATTTTCATAACCAGCTAACCCTTCACTTAGATTCTTTTTCAATAAATTTTTCGTACTCCACGGAGCTCATAAGATCGCTGCCGGAACTGCTGTCGCTAAGTTCTATAACAGCCACCCACCCCTTGGAATACGGATCTTCATTTACAATTTCAGGGGCGTCGTTAAGCTCCTCGTTAACCTCAACAACCGTGCCGCTTACCGGGCTGACTATTGACGAGGTCGCCTTTGTGGATTCTATCTCGCCAAGGTCTTCGCCGGCCTGCACGGAAGTGCCTGTTTCAGGGATTTCGATATACACAATCTCGCCAAGGGATTCTTGTGCATAGTCAGAGATTCCCACTGTTGCCTTGTTGCCTGAAATGCGCGCCCAGGTATGCTCTTTATGGTACTTCAGATCTTCCGGATTCATACAGCCCTCCTTAAAGACATGTATTTATACCCAATTGGGTTATAGCCTGAAGATATTAATAGGCATGTTGTTATTTGTCAAGAGCAAGTGTTTATAATGCCACGGTAAACTTGCTCCATAATCTTTCGTGCAGGCTGTTTTAGGCCGTGTAATAGAGAAAAACTTGGTAAGCCACAAAAGCCAGAAGAAGAGCGACGCCTTCTATGCGGTTAATACGTCCTTCCCCATTAAATCCATAAGCCGTGACAAAAAGCGCCAGAGTCAGTCCGATCATGAAAGGAAAATCCCGCACCAGTACGGCCCTGTCAAAAACTCCAGCACCTATAACGCCAGGCAGACCCATTACTGCAAGCAAGTTGTACATGTTTGACCCGAGCACATTGCCGATCGCAATCTCATGCTCTTTCTTAACAGCACTCAGCACCGAAGCGGCCAACTCCGGCAGACTTGTGCCTATGGCAACAACTGTCAGGCCTATAACAAGATCGCTGACACCCAGAATATGCGCAATGTTAACAGCCCCCCATACCAGCACCTGTGAACTCAACAATAACAAGACTAGACCTGCAACAAGCCAGGCAATACCAACTTTTGTGGACATGGCGCCTGGAATTTCCTTGTCGAACTCCAACTCCATAGGATCAGAACGGGCTTTTTGAAGTCCAAGCCTCACAAGCCAGTAAATCATAGCGCAAAGTCCACCAAGCAGAAGAACTCCGTCTAAACGGCTAAGCTCACCGTCCAACATGATAAGCAGGGCGAAAAGCATGATGGCCAGTAGAATCGGAAATTCACGTCGTAACGTATCGGAGTGCACATTCAGTGGCGTGATTATGGCTGTTACGCCCAGCACAAGAGCGATGTTAGTGATATTTGAACCCAAGGCATTACCTATGGAGAGTCCTGGATTGCCGTTCCAGGCGGCAACTCCGGATACAAGAACCTCGGGTGCGGACGTACCAAAACCGACAATGGTAAGACCTATGATAAGGGGTGGAACGCCAAAGTTACGGGCGGTTGCCGCAGCACCGAGCACAAAGCGATCAGCGCCCCAGACCAGCAGGGAAAAACCCACAACTATGGCTAGGCAGTAGGTCAGCATCTAGGTGGTTTCATCAATCAGGCACCCCGTTCACAAACTGAAGTATTCTTTCTGCCACTGTAAAGTTGTACCCTGCACCCTGTATAAACGGCTGAATTCATCTGGATATTTTTTCTGATAACGACTTGACTATGTCGAAAAGCGATACAATGCCTTGCAGTGTTTTACCGTCACTCACAATGGCCCTTGATATACTCATGTCCGTCAGCATCTTAGCAGCATACCGAATATTCCATTCACCAAAAACACAGAGACATGGTTTTGTCATAATGTCATAGACATTTAACATTTCGAGTCTTTCATCACCCGGCAGCACTTTTTTGGCGATATCGGTAAACGTGAGAATGCCAAACGCATCGCTATCGCTTCTGGGCGGTATAACCAGTGATTTAACACCTCTCTCCATCATCAGTTTCAACGCATCCAGAAGCGGCGCACCCCCGTCGATGGTCACCACGTCTGTAGCCATCACGTCCTTAACCTTGATAACCATTGATCTTTCTCCTTCTAAGTTTTTGATTGTAGCAGACCGGGAAGCATCAGATATACTCCTCCGCCTCTTTTTTCAGGACTGAAAGCTGGCTTTCGAGTCCCATAACCGACTCCACCGGAAGCGAAAAGCATATGCCTTTACCAGGTTTTATCATGTCTCCGGCATCATAGATAGCCTGCATTATCTTTGGACACTGGTGGTGTTCCACCAGCATTATCACGGCTTCCTGCGGTTTATCCAGGGTTAGCCCAAAAAATGTGCTTGCCTCATGAATACCTGTACCCCTTGCAGAAAGAAGCGTCGCTCCTGTGGCACCGGCAGCCTTGGCGGCGTCCACGATCTCCTTATGTTTATCTGTCGGACAAATAGTAATAAGCAGGTTGAAGCGCATGATTGTTTCACCTCCTGAGCCTTAAGTTTTTCTTTTTAATCTCGATTATGATCGAGTAGCTTAGTACCGATATTATAGGAAAAACAGATGCAAATGCGATCAAGCCAAATCCGTCGATCAACGGGTTTCTGCCCGGTATGTTCGTGGCCAACCCCAATCCCAACGCTGTAACTAAAGGAACCATGATGGTGGAGGTAGTCACCCCACCCGAATCATAAGCCAAGGGGATTATCTGCCTGGGAGCGAAATAGGTAAGAATCAATGTTATAACGTAACCTGCAAGAATATACAGCCATAGAGGTCTGCCGGAAAATATACGCCACACACCCATTGTCAAACCTATTGCCACTCCGGTGGCTACAGCATTTCGAAGCGCAAAATTTTTAAGTCCACCGGCGGTGAGTTCTTCAGCTTTTCTGGCGACAGCAAGGAGGGCCGGCTCTGCAATGGTTGTCGTATAACCCATTAAAAATGCAAACAGCAAAGCCCATATCTTGTTACCGGGTAATGAAAACCTATGAGCCATGCTTTCACCTATAGGAAATACCGCCGTCTCCAGGCCAATCAGAAAGAAGTAGAGTCCGGCTATAACCGCTAGAAAACCTACAACAATTGCCTTAGTGTTCGGAATTGGCCGGCGCAGAATCCCAAGCTGAAAAAAAATGACGACAACCGCTACCGGAATCACATCACGGATAACCGAGACTAAATCTAGAACCCTATCATGTAAAAAATTCAACACAAATGAAAGTAATCGGTTTTCACATAATTATGAGGCCATATCCCATAACCGTGATAATGGGAAGAAGTGAAGCAAAAGCTATGAGACCGAACCCATCAATTAACGGGTTTCTTCCGCCGATTGAACTCGCAAGACCGATTCCCAATGCTGTCACCAACGGCACCGTTACCGTAGAAGTTGTAATTCCGCCGGCGTCATAGGCAATCCCTATGATCTCCCTTGGAGCAAATATGGTGATGGTCATCACAGCAATATAACCGCCGATAAAATAGTAATGTATGGGATGGTTTAAAAGTATCCGCATAACACCTATAACAATGCCGAGCGCCACACCTATGGCTACGGTGTTTCGAAGAGCGAACGCTGTTATTCTGCTTTCCGTCATTGTCTCGGCTTTTTGAGCAATTGCAATCAGCACCGGTTCGGCTATGGTGGTGGAGTAACCAATAGCGGCAGCGAAGATTAACAACAACCAGATATTTCCTTTTGCGGCAAAAGAAAATGCCATTGATTCGCCCAGAGGGAAAAGCCCTGTATCCAAGCCCAGCATAAACAGAAAAAGCCCAAAGATCAACAAAAACATACCCAGCGCCAGTTTATATGGGTTGATGAACGGCTCTTGGATGACAGCAAGCTGAAAAAATAGAATAACTATAACCAGCGGAGCTACATCCAAAAAGGATTTATAGAAAAGATAAAAGAAATTTTTCATGTAATCATCTGAAAACTCTAAACTCAGATGTCTAATCTACCGTAGCCGAACAGGCGTTGAGAAAGCAACTCTACGGCAAGATCAGAACTTACACAAAAAACTTAAATTTATTTTTTAACTAAAGCCTATTTATGCGATTTATAAGCCTGTCCTGGTCTAAGTTGTTGAAATTTTGTATCTTCTTCCGTCTTCACCTGCCTGAAAAATTCACAACTCAAACACGTCAGTTTTTTCTCTGCAAAAGTTCCCTGAACCTTTCCTCCGCACATTGTTCCTGTAACCGCCCAGCAGATTCTGCCACCATTTTTACCACCATTTAATTTATCACTTGCAACATCTGTCGCTGCAGGACATTTACCAAGCAAGGCCACATTGACACCACCCGGCTCTCTACCACATTTTTTAACCTCCCAACAATTCTGTTTCAGCATTTTGCACTCTCCTTTCACTTTGTTTATTTCTGTAAATTAAGGCGCCGAACCCTGCTTTACTTAGAGACATTCTTTATATATTTATCGGTCATTTCATCTGTTTTCTTAAGTTTTTATCCTGTTTGTTTTTACTCTGTCAAGAGCTGAAAAGTCTTACGCCAATGCATCAGAAGAAGCTGAAAAAACCATATCTTAATGGCTACCGGATGAAGGATACAGGATGAGGAAACTGATTTTATTTCGGTTAAAAACATTTTAAACCCCTCACATAAAGGCAATTAATACGTGTTAAAATACGCTCACCAAAAGGCATTAACACATCACCCATTAAGTGAATATTTCATTATGAAATTATGAAATATAGTACTTTGTTGTAACAGCCAGTACCCATATTAATAATTTTATGCTTGCTGCCAATGAATCCGGTGTCATGAAAAATATTATGAAAAATATTATAAATATTCTATTATCTATTGTTTTCTCGTTTACTTTTTTCTTTTTCAGCGGATGTTCAAAAGTTGAAAATAAAACAGGCGAACGCATAGTCAACTTCGCCGTGGGCGGAACTCCGGACGAGTCGGCATTCTGGGAAGAACTGGTCAGGAATTTCGAACAGAAATCCGGCATTAAGGTGACAATCCAGCGCCAGCCGACCGATACTGATCTAAGACGGCAGGGACTTGTGATCCCTCTTAAGTCCGGGCAGGCTGACCCGGATGTTTTTCTTATGGATGTGGCCTGGCTCGGTCAGTTCGCCGCCTCGGGCTGGCTGAAACCGCTTGATATCCATACGGGCAAAGGGAAAAATCCGGACCTCAGCGTTTTTTTCGAAAAAATCATAACTCAGGCAGACACGTATGATGAACAGTTGGTCGCCCTTCCTGTATACGTGGACGGCGGGCTGCTTTATTACAGAAAAGATCTTCTTGATAAATTTGGATATAAAAAACCTCCTGAAACATGGGCGAAGATGGCCGAATATTCGCACGAGATACAAAATGAGCTTCGGAAGACCAACCCTGACTTCTTCGGCTTTGTCTGGCAGGGCGCCCAGTACGAGGGGCTGATCTGTAACTTCCTGGAGTTTGCAGCATCGAACAATGGAGGGTTTTTCACTGATAAAGGAATTCTTTCCCTGAATACCAAGCAGAACATTGAAGCCCTGGATTTCATGAGAGGACTCATTCAGGAACAAAAAATTTCTCCACCCAATACCTACACCGAGATGAAGGAGGAAGAGGTAAGAAATTATTTTCAATCAGGCAACGCCCTGTTCGAGCGCAACTGGCCCTACGCATGGAAGCTTCACCAGTCGGCAGATTCCGCGGTGAAAGGCAGGGTCGGAATCGCCCCGTTGCCGCACTTTCCTGGAGGAACAAGCGCATCAACCCTTGGCGGATGGCACATAGGTATTTCTAAATATTCCGATGCAAAATCAGACAGCTGGAAATTTGTAAAGTTCATTGTTTCACGGGAGACCCAGAAGAAACTCGCACTGGAACTCGGCTGGAGCTCCGGACGAAAAGATATATATAAAGATCCAGACATCCTAAGCGCCCTGCCCCACTACGCCGCTCTGGCAGTTGCATTCGACAACGCTGTTGCGCGGCCTGCTCTTCCATACTACACCCAACTCTCCGAAGTAATACAACGATACGCAAACATGGCGATAAGCGGTAAAGTATCCGCTGCCGAGGCCCTTGCCAAAGCCGAAGACGAACTGCGGGCGATTGCCGGCAGGTACCGGGTTAAATAAGTGCGGCAGCATACTTTCGGACAGCGCAAAGAGGCCTTACTTTTCATTCTTCCACTTGCCCTGTTTCTTGGCGTTTTTGTGCTAACTCCTGTTGCTGGAACAATTATAGGCGGCATGTTCCGGGATACAACGTTTCTTAAAAAAGAATTCATTTTCCTGGATAACTACCGGACACTTTTTGCCGATGCTGCTTTCCGGCAGTCTTTTCGCTTCACCCTCCTCTTTGTTGCAGTTTCTGTTCCGCTCGAACTGGCCCTTGGAACCGTGTTTGCCCTTCTGGTGAATCAGCCGCCGGTACGCTTTCGAACAGCGCTGCGCGTATCTGTTTTGATCCCATGGGCCATTCCTGCCGCAATCTCCGGGCGCATATGGGAACTCATTTACAACTACAACTTCGGACTTGCCAACTACCTGCTTAGCGCTCTTGGAATTAGATCGGAACCCGTAAACTGGCTGGGCAACGATATGAGCGCGTTTTTTTCGCTTGTAGCAGCGGATGCATGGAAGACAACCCCTTTTATGGCGATAATACTGCTGGCCGGTCTTCAGGCAATCCCAACCGAACTATATCAGCAGGCGGAAATTGACGGGGCAGGTTTTTTAAAAAGATTTATTCGAGTCACCTTGCCGATACTGAAACCGGTGATGGTAGTTGCCCTGGTATTTAGAACAATCGACGCTATTCGTATATTCGATATCGTCTATGTAATCACCCATGGAGGGCCCGGCGGCTCGACCAGTTCGCTTTCGCTTTATGCCTATAAATATTTCCTGGCAGGCGACTTCGGCTACGGCTCTGCCGTCTCCTTTATACTCTTTCTAACAGCACTCGGTCTGTCACTAATTTATATCAATCTTGGCGCATTCAGAAAGGAATTCAGAAAGGAGCTACCATGAGTGAAGACAGAATGAGGATGATTTTGTTTCTTTCGGGAAGCTCGGCAATGCTGCTTTTCTGTCTTACTCCTTTTTTATATATGGTGATTATAAGCTTAAGCGGCAACCCGGATTTTCTCTCTACAAAGGTTTCTTTTGAGCCGAATCTTGACAACTATATTTTAATCCTTACAAACTCTACACTGCATTTTCCGGATTATATGCTTAACAGCCTTATTGTATCCGGCATGAGCGCACTCATCTGTGTTCTGACAGCCTCCCTTGCCGCTTATGCCATAACCAGGCTTCCAGTGCCGGGAAAAGTTTTTATTCTGCTTTTTGTCCTTGCTGTCTCGATGTTTCCACAGATAAGCCTGGTAGGGTACCTGTTTAAACTGATGACAAACCTGGGATGGATAAATACCTACCGTGCCCTCACCCTGCCGTATGTCGCATGGATACTACCGCTTTCGCTCTGGATACTCGTCAGTTACTTCTCCCAGATTCCAGGCGAACTTGACAAGGCCGCCCTGATAGATGGATGCTCGCGATGGCAGATTCTGATCAAAGTGATCTTTCCGGTTGCTGCGCCAGGTATTTTCTCTACACTGCTTCTTGCATTTATATTTGCCTTTAACGAATTTCTCTTTGCCTTAATGCTTACAACCGATCACGGCGCCCGTACAATACCGGTCGGAATCGCATCCTTCCAGGGTCTTCACGGCGAACTCCCCTGGGGTACTATAATGGCGGCATCAACAACAGCGACAATCCCGCTGCTTATTCTGACCATGGTATTTCAACGCCGTATAATTCAGGGCCTGACCCGCGGAGCTGTGAAGGGATGAGACTGCGGCTTGTCGGGATAACAAAAAAATTCCTTTCGTTTCGCGCGCGCGGCGCTGCCCTGGATGGATTAAGCTTTGAGGTGAAAGACGGAGAATTTTTCGTTATCGTAGGGCCAAGCGGATGCGGAAAGTCCACGCTGCTTAATATTATCGCCGGGCTCGAAAAACCTACCGAGGGTGAAGTATGGTTTGACGACAAACCGGTAGCCTCGCACAAACAGGGTATTTTCGTAAGCCCGCGGAAGCGAAATGTTGCGATGGTGTTTCAGAGCTACGCACTGTACCCCCACCTTAATGTTTTCGAAAATATAGCCTTTCCTTTAAGAGTTACGCGGCTTGATAAAAGGCAGCTCGATGACTCTGTTAGGGGTGCGGCCGATAAAATGGGGATTTCACATCTGCTTGCTGTCAGGCCCAAGGAGTTAAGCGGCGGAGAACGCCAGCGTGTGGCGATCGCACGGGCCATTGTGCGCCAACCCAACCTGTTTCTTCTGGACGAACCGCTCTCAAACCTCGACGCCCGGCTAAGGCTGGCCACGCGCACGGAGTTGAAAATCCTTCAGCGCAGCCTTGGCGTTACAACCGTTTATGTAACCCACGACCAGGTTGAAGCAATGACACTTGGCGATAAAATAGCTGTAATAAAAAGCGGCAGGCTTCAACAGGTAGGCACGCCCATGGAACTCTATGACAAGCCTGCAAACCCGTTTGTGGCCGGGTTTATCGGTTCTCCTCCTATGAACATTTATGAAACCAGGCTTACATTTGACGGCACGGCAGCACAGGTGAAAATAGGTGGTGAAACTATTCAAGTGCCGGATTCACTCTGCCAGCCTCTCGGGAATTTTAAAGACCGTGATATAGTCCTAGGCATCCGGCCGGAGCACGTCTCATTAAAGCCGGACGCAGGCCCGGGACTGAAGGCGAAAATAGATTCCATTGAACCCCTGGGCAGGGAAACGCTTGTGCATCTAAGAGTCGGCAGCGAGAGTATCTCCATGTTATCAACCGACACAACACTGCGTGAGGAAGATGTCGTAAGGATACATCCGGATATGGATAAGGCACACGTTTTCTCTTTGGAGAGCGCAGGCGGATGACTGTCAAGCCAAAATAGAAATGTCCTGTTTTTATGTTTGAATCCTCATCTCTTTATTTTTAATAGCTGACTTATAATTCCTCCTACCTGGATCATCTCGCCAAAATAATGCTTCCGCTCCCTCCAACGACGATGTGACCTCACCTGTCTCTATCAGCCATAGACGTAATGTCTCATCACTTATATCTATCCCTTCCATTTCAGATCGTGATATTATGCTCACTTTAGCCAGGAGTTCGGCCTTATATGCGGTTCCTGTCCGTCAGCTCGCAGGTTTGCACTCAGGCTGCCTTCGGATGTTCGGTCACCCTTCCACCCTTGCCTTTGGCTAGTACTTTTTAAAGTTGACAACTTGTCAACTTCCTGGAAAATGTACAGGGGACTTACACCCCATAAGATCATGCCCATGCCGGGCACACACAAATCAATGCACAGGAACTTTACCTGCGCTCGTTCCTCGCTCCGGTAAAGTCCGGTGATTTCTGCGTTAGAGTACTAATTGCTTGACATAAATAAAGTGATACTATAGTATTACTATTGTGAAAACAGAATTAGTTACAACACTAAAAAGACAGGCTACAAAAATTCTTGCTGAGTTGCATGCCACCAAGGAAACGGTTCTGATCACAGAACACGGAAAGCCATCTGCTTATCTATTAGACGCCGAAGCATATGAGATGATGGAAAATAGGATGAAGATTCTGGAAGGTATAGCAAGGGGTGAGCGAGCTATACTGGAAAACCGTGTTGTGAAGCACTCTGAAGCAAAGAAAAAAATGAAAAAGTGGCTCGACTAATTTGGACAGAACCAGCACTCTCAGACCTTGATGAAATAGCTGAATACATTGCCCTTGATAATCCAGATGCAGCAAAGAAGCTGGTTCAAAAGGTCTTTCAAAAGCTTGAGCGGTTAGAGCGGCATCCTCAGTCAGGGCGAAAACCACCAGAGATCAAAAAGACTTCATACAGAGAAGTTATAGTTGCTCCATGTCGAATATTCTACAGAATAGACAAAAAAAACATATATATATTGTATGTGATGCGTGGTGAGAGGCAACTCAGAAAGTACTTGCTGGAAGAACGAGGGAAAGAGACAAAGAGGAAATAAGATATTCTTTAAACACATGCGGGACACAGGTTGGTTTTAGATAGTGCCTCTATTTCAATTCAAACGGATAAGATGAAAAGATAACAAACGGATGCATTCGAATGCAAACCAGCGGTGACCTTTTTGCAGGGAACATCTTATGATTTGCAATTAGACAATAAACAAGTAGAAAAACTGCTTAGAGGCGAAGGGAATACGATTTATATGAAAGTTATCGCCGAGGTATGTCTTCATTGTGGAGAACGGTTATACTCTGAAGATGTAGTCAAATCATTTGAAGAAATTCGAGGCAAACTACGAAACCAGGAATTCAGCCATGAAGAGCAATAGGCTATTTTCATCCCTCAAACATATCAACACCACCCTATTGTTGTGCATGATTATTTTATCGGGGTGCGGAGGTGGCGGAGGTGGCGGGCCTGAAAATAATGTTTCTCCCGGCTATCTCACATTGAACTACTTCCCGTTTTATGTCGGCGATGCTTATAAATATCGCTCTGTTGATGGTTCAGATTCTTCTATCTATCTCACTGAGGTCGACACTATCTCTGTAACAAACTCAGATTTTTTGATTAGCTATCAAGACTCCGATGGTACCTATGAGGAAGAGATTAGAGTGGAAAACAATATAATTACAGTTGTATCCTCCACAGATAGCTCAGTTCCAAAAGGATCAGTCCCTCAAATCTTATATGATCTATCAATAAACGAAAACGAAACCAAGACCATTGGCACTAAATCAAACCTACCTTTTGAAGATATGGATGATGATGGGATACAGGAAACTATAACTACATGGACAGTAACCCAGACCCTTTTACCCAGAGAGACAACAACAGTAGAAAGCATGACTTTCCCTGATTGCGCAAAGATAAAGACTTCCATCAACAGCCTGATAAAAACCTCCTCAGGTATTGATGTCTCGATACAAAGTATTACTACTGAGTGGCGTGCTTCTTATATTGGTTTGGTCAAGTCCACATCGGAGGTTACCGTTACCAGTACCGGATATTCGATTTCATACACAGACACAGATGAGCTCCTTAAATACGTTATAAATGGAATAGAAGGGGGTGATTGGACACCTCCCGAGATCACTGCCAATGCGACACAACTTACGAACCAATTATATACCCAAGTTTCTGGAGTAACTGAGAGTGGAGCAACAGTTACCGCCACGACTGATGTTGCTTCCGTTTCTACAACAGCAGATATCAATGGCAACTATTTAATAGACGTACCTCTAGAGCCAAACAAAGTGAACGAGATAAGCGTTACATCAGCTGATTTCGTCAAGAATCAAAAGAACACGATTGTTTCTGTCACTCAGGACAGCGTTCCACCTACCTCTGTTGCTGCCACGGCATTGCTGTCCAGTGGTTACGTTAGCCTTTCGTGGTCTTCATCCTCGGATGCCAGCGGAATTGCAGAATACCGAATCGTGAGCAATTCAATCCCCATCGGTGCAACGTCCGGAACAAGCTGGAGAGATTCTTCTGTGAATCCCGGAGAACAGATAACCTATCTTGTTCTTGCCGTTGACAATGCTGGAAACATCTCGATTTCAAGTCCATTATTTTTCACCATTCCCCCAGGCGGCATAGGCGTCTTCAACACTCAGTATCAGCTTTCCTGGCCCGCTGACGTTGGCACAATTCAGAATCTATCTGTCGTGGATGTAGATAATGATGGCAACCGCGATCTGCTTGCTTTTTCTGAAGCATGGTCTGGATATAGATATATATTGACTTCATTGGGGCCGGTTTCTGAAACTATCACGTTTTCCATGACAACGTTCCCGCCAGGGGAACCATTTGTAACCTCTCCCTTCTTGGTTGATATCAATAACGATAGTCGTCCTGAAATACTTTCTTCAAGAGGCGGTATTAACGATGGGCCAAAGGTTTTATTGTGGGATATGCCAACTGAGCTATGGACTCAGATTTCTCAAGCGTGGAGTGAATACAATATTTATTATGATACTTTTGGAGATATGGATGGCGACGGGATACTAGATTTGCTCGGTATTAAGCTGGTGGGTGACAGTTCGGCAAATCAATTTGAAACGTTTATATATCGTGGCATCGGTGACGGAACGTTCAATGACAAAGGAAAAATTGCAACGGGTATAACTTCTGCTGATTGGAATATGGTTTCAAATGTTCGTACTTCAGATTTTAATCGTGACGGGAAAACAGATGTTATTTTCTGGGCCGACAACAATCTCAGCATATTTCTGGGCCAGGGATATGGTTCTTATTCGTTGTCCAACACACTTCCCGTTTTCTCGTGCAATTATTTTCGCTGTAACTACCTGATCGCCGATATCAGTGGAGATGGCTTCCCTGACATCATTTACGATGATGTACCTGGTTCACCGCGTGATATCAGAGTTTTCATCAATGATGGCAACGGGTACTTTCCCGTATCGTCAGTGGCGACAAGTATCGGTGAAAGTTGGGAGTTTGCGACAGGTGATTTGAATGGTGATGCTATCCCTGACCTGATTGTAGAAAAGGGGGGGCAAACTGCAACTATCTGGTGGAGCGCAGGGGATGGTAGTTTTACTTCCGGACCTGTTTTCACAGTGTCTTACTTTGACAAGATACTGACTACAGATATCGATCGTGATGGAGATGTCGATGTAGTGGCATACGGCTCCCCAGGCGGCGCGAGCAATGATGCTGAAATAAAGATTTTTATAAACGAATGAAAATACATCGTAGGGCCAACTTGAAGAACAATCTTGGCAAGTATGTGCTTTTCTCACTAAGGTCTAGCCCACCTTTTGCGCCCTCTGCAGTAAAAAGAAAACAACAGAGGGCGCAAAAGCGGCGGTAGGTGTTACGGTTCCACTAACACCGGTACGGGTGTAGTAGAGCACTGATAGTAATAAACATCATCTCCAATATCTAAGTCGGAACAGCTGGTAGTCGTAGTCGTTGACAGTCCCAGACCCAGCCGGCCGTATTTGTTCGTTCCCCACGTCCAGATCGTGCCGTCGGATTTAAGTGCGATACCGTGTCCCCATCCAGCTGCAATTGCATCAACGTCCGTAAGCCCGATTACCTGAACCGGCGTGGAGCTTCTTGTCGTTGTTCCGTCTCCCAGCTGACCGTAGTTGTTACCTCCCCAAGTCCATACTGTTCCGTCACTTTTAAGCGCAACTGCATGATCGCCTCCGGCCGCGATGGCGACGGAGAAGATGGAGCATCTAATGGTTATATTGGTTACATCCGCACCGTTTATTGTTCCGCTGCCGTTATTGACTCGGCAAATTTGGTTATCCGGCTGGGTTAAAACCGTAACATCGTAGGTTGTCAAGTCGGAAACCGGTGTGGAAAAGGTAAAGACTCCGTTTGCCGTAATCTCAAAATCATCCCTGCCGTTGTTTAAAAGAACAATCGTTTCACCATCGGCAAGTTCGTTTACTATACCGCCAACGTTGTAAGAAGCGACGGAAGGATGATGCCTATGATGTTCCCTTTCCTTCATCCCCTTGGAACGCGCCTCTGCAACACCGCCGGCAAAAAGAAGAGCGAATAAACCCATAAAAAAATTAAACCATGTTTTTTTCATCTCAACTCTTTCTTGAGTAACCTTGAATAACGAATTTTAACTACAGGTGGGTAGACTGAAGGCCGAAGGCACAAATACCCCTTATTGTTAAGCAAGTTTTATGCTACTAACGTAACCACTTGATTTTATATGATTTTTAGAAATAGCCAATTTTCAAAAAATAGAAAGTGTAAAGTTTTCCGACAGTGAAACCATGCCAAAGGCGTGGCGATCTTAATTGGTCGTCCCTGCATAGACGTTTTTTCCAGGGACGACTAATTCACCAGACCGATATAATAAAAATAGACCTTGTGCGCCTTGATGATCCGCTTACCGAAGTTAATGATAATGTCCTTTCTTGCCATATCGCCTCCTTACTAAAATCAGGCAATATAGCACCTACAAGTTAGGATATTTCTATTTTGGTTTGACACTTGCAAACCGGTGGTATTGATTCGGCTGATACCCGGTGTTATATTGAAACATATTTAAGGTATCATATTAAGAAGTAACCCTCTCTTTACAATAATATGCAAGCAGATAAATTTTATTTAGTCGTTTTATTATTATTTGCACTTCTTTTTTCTCAGACAGAGGCGTTGTCTTCTTTGGAGTCATCCACAGGTCCCCCTTCTCCAGCCGGAGATGTGCAGACGAAGAAAACCAAGTCTGTCAGTATTATCAATATTGATGAACAGGTGGACGCAGGATTGTATTATTTTCTTAAGCGAGCAGTCGAAGAGGCTCTTGAAGAGAAACCGGATGTGATTATCTTTAAAGTGAACACATTTGGTGGTGAACTTCACTCGGCTTTCGAAATTGTTGAACTCATTTTATCCATATCACAGGCAACCACATATGCCTATGTTCACCAGAAAGCCATATCAGCAGGCGCTCTTATTTCTCTGGCCAGTAACAATATTGTGATGGAGAACGGCACCACCATCGGAGATTGCGCTCCTATAACCCAAACTCAAGAGGGTATTAAGGTGGTGGGCGAAAAAATACAATCCCCTTTACGAGCCAAATTTAGGGCTCTGGCAGAAAAGAACGGCTATCCCAGCTTGCTTTCACAAGCCATGGTCACCATGGAGATGGAAGTGATCGCTGCTTATCCCAAAAGTGGTGCAACAAATAAGGCTGATTACTATACGGCAAGGCAGTGGGAAGGCCTGAGCAAAGAGGAAAAATCCATATACAGTAGCCATAAAATAGTTGTGGAAAAAGGAGAACTACTTACTATGACGGATAAGGAGGCCTATGAGTACGGCTTTTCACAGGGTTCCTTCAGCAGTCTTGATGATTTTATCGAAAGCCGAAGCTGGCGGGTTATATCTGAACACGAAACCAACTGGTCGGAAGACTTAGTGCGTACCCTGGGCAAGTTCGCCCCAATACTCATGCTTATTGGTTTTGGATGCTTGTACATGGAGTTAAAAACACCTGGTTTTGGTGTTTTCGGGATTGTGGGAATAGTAATTCTTTCCATCGTGTTTGGCAGTAAATACCTGGTGGGCCTGGCTGACTACACGGAACTGCTTTTGCTGGTCGTAGGAAGTATCCTTTTTCTGATAGAGATATTCGTTTTCCCGGGCACGTTATTTTTTGGTGTTACAGGAGTGTTTTTTATAATTGTAAGCCTGATTCTGTCAATGCAGGGTTTTAATATTCCTGACCCAAAATTTCCATGGGAAATGCAGACACTGCTTAACAATATAGCGCTTACTCTGGGTATGGCTCTGCTTGCTCTTATTGTGCCTTTTCTTGGCATTAAATATATAGTTCCTCATATGCCAAGAAACATGCGCGTTATTCCGGATACCACTCTTAAAAACGCTAAGGTCACTACAGTTGAGTCTGAACTGAGGCCGGGAATGGAAGGTGTATCTAAGACCTGGCTACGGCCATATGGAAAGGCTGTTTTTGATGGTAAGTTGTACGAGGTGCAGGCTGTCAGCAACTTTATTGAAGCAGGCAGAAAGGTGGAAGTGGTTTCGGTCGCAGGCAATAAAGGTACGGTTAAAGAGGTAGGTGCGTGAAGTTAGTGTTGCCCATTGTTCTACAAGCCATTGCGTTTGTCGTAGGGGTGGCGGAAATTTTAATTCCATCTTTCGGAATACTTACCCTGATTGCCGTGGCCTTATTTGCGTACTCTTGGTATTATATTTTACAGCATCTATCCGGAACTGCTGTTTTGGTTTTTGGTATCGCTGATATCATCATGATTCCTGTGGTGATTAAAATAGCTTTAAAATGGTTAAAAACTTCAAGTCTTTCTCTTAATACTTCCTTGCCCTCTGGAACCGGGCTTCAGGAGCAAGAGGAGAAATGGAAGGCACTTGTAGGACAACAAGGCAAAGTTGTCGCCACTCTTCGTCCGGGTGGCCAAATTCAGGTAGGGGATGTGATTTATGAGGCCACCACGCTTGGTGATTTTATAGAGAAAGAAACCACTGTTCAGGTGGTTTCAGTTGAAGGCAACAAGATAGTTGTTGAATCACTTACAAAAACAGCGGAGGATCTGACATGATGAACCTGAATATTGCAGTTATTTTTCTTATCATTGCCGTTGTATTCGGCATGGTTATGGCCTTTTTCATCTTCAGTTTTTTCAGTCTTTGGTTGCAGGCTTTTTTCTCCAAAGCCGATGTCTCTTTCTTCTCTCTGATTGGTATGAAGTTGAGGAAGGTCCCTGCACGTGAGGTTGTTGAAGCAAAGATTATGGGGGTTAAAGCAGGGCTGGCGCTGGATACATCCGCCCTGGAGGCCCACTATATGGCAGGCGGGCATGTATTGCGGGTGGTGCAAGCCCTGATTGCCGCCGATAAGGCTAATATGGCATTGAGTTTTAATAGGGCGGCCGCAATCGATCTGGCAGGCCGGAATGTTCTGGAAGCCGTGCAGATGTCGGTGAACCCCAAGGTGATCGAGACTCCACTGGTAGCGGCAATGGCCATGGATGGTATCCAGCTTAAAGCCATTGCCCGTATTACCGTGCGAGCCAACCTGGACCGCCTGGTGGGAGGAGCAGGAGAGGAAACAGTTTTGGCCCGTGTGGGCGAGGGTATTGTCTCTACTATTGGTTCTTCTGAAAAACACAAACATGTTTTGGAAAATCCGGATTTAATATCTAAATCCGTTTTGTCCAAAGGGTTGGATACTGGAACTGCATTTGACATTCTTTCGATTGATATTGCTGATGTGGATGTTGGTAAGAATATAGGAGCCGAGCTCGAAACCGATCGAGCCGAGGCGGATAAAAAGATCGCGCAGGCCAAGGCTGAAGAAAGAAGAGCCATGGCAGTTGCCTCCGAGCAGGAAATGATAGCTCGTGTGGCCGAGATGCGGGCCAAGGTGGTAGAGGCAGAGGCCGAAGTGCCCCTAGCCATGGCTGAAGCGTTCCGTAAGGGTAATCTGGGTGTAATGGATTATTACCAGATGAAAAATATAAATGCCGACACCTCCATGCGTGAAAATATTGCTAGTGCGGGTGAGGAGAAGGACGAAGAAAAATGAGCCTTGATGCCATAATCTTCATACTGGCTGTTATTTATTGGGTTTTCTCCTCGATCCTGGGACATCGCAAGAAAAAGGCCCAGAAAGAAGCAATGAAGCGGCAGGAGGCGGCTCCTGCCCCTGCCGCTTCTGCAACTCATACGGATGATGGATCACCTTCCAATCTTGAGACTGTTTCCAGGATAGCAAAAGCTCTGGGTATTTATGTCCCCGAGGAAATCTCTCCGCTGCCTCCTCCCAGTTATTACGAACCGGAGTCTGAGGAGGAAGAAAAGCCGAAACCACGACTGAAGGTTGTAACAAAAAAGGGCTTATCCCCCAAAGAACCGGCACAAGGTAAAAATAAAACAGACAGATATTCGGTTAAACGGGAAAAACGTCGTCCGGGTCTTAGTTTGGCACAGCTGAAACAAGGTCTTAATTCCCCATCAGAGGTAAGGAAGGCGGTTATATTTAAAACAATCCTGGATTCGCCCCCATCCGTTTATAAAAGGCGTTTCACCCACTGATATAAGCACCAGTTTTTTCGGTCTAGCTGCTTTAACCGGTCTTATAAGTCCTGTCTGTCTCTTATTTGTTAAAAAACTTCTTATGAAAATTGTCATAATAACCAGTGACGAGCCTTTTTATCTGCCCCTGACTTTTCATAAACTACTGGAGAGTTCCGCCAGTAACAGTATAAAAAGAATTATTCTTCTGCCCCCGACAGCCAAGAAAAGAACCTGGAAAACCATTATCGAAGAGCAGATGGGATTCGGACTTCTGTATTTTATTTACAGAACAGTTCAATATATGGTTTTTAAAGTATTATCACGTATAAATCTGAAGATCAAAGGAAGATACTACTCGATAGAAGCTGTTGCAAAGGCTTATAAAGTTGGTTTGTCAAAAGTTCGTAATATAAACTCCGATCAAGCACTTGATATCATCAGACAAGAAAAACCTGATTTAATGATTTCCCTCTCTGCAAGCCAGGTATTTTCTGAAAAAGTTATCAACCTTCCTAAATGGGCGACACTTAATGTACATAACGCTCCTCTACCTAAGTACCAGGGTTTGATGCCGAGTTTCTGGGTGCTTTATCACGGTGAAAAAGAGACCGCCACTACAGTACACCTAATGGATAAAAAGATCGATACAGGGGATATTGTTGTACAGAAGAAAGTGCCGATTTCTGTAGATGAGACTATAGACTCTCTTATTAAAAAAACAAAGCTTTTAACGGTTGATGCCCTGCTTGAGACTTTTGCTATATTTCAAGAGTATGACGGAAAGCCGCCTGTAATGGCCAACAGACCGGAAGAGGCTACGTATTTTGGATTTCCCTCTAAAAATGATATTAAGGAATTCAGGCGAAGGGGAAAAAGATTTTTATGCAGACACATTTAATGACAGTTGACATTGAAGATAATTTTATATTGGAAGAGCTGGCATATAAAGAAGATTGGCCTAAGTATGAGGGGCAGGTGGTCGAAAACACGTTGCGAATACTTTCACTGCTCAGAAAGTATAAAACAAAGGCTACTTTCTTTGCCGCTGGCATGGTTGTAGAGAGACGACCGGAACTTATAGATCACATAATGAGAGATGGTCATGAAATTGCCTCGCACAGTTATTGGCACACTTCACTAAAACTTATGTCTGCTGATGAGTTGGAAGATGACATAAAGAAGTCAACAGAAGTACTATCTTCGATGACCGGGCAGAAAATAATTGGTTTCAGGGCCATGGGATATTCTATTCCTGAAGATGAAACCGCTTTTTACGCTTTACTGAAAAAATATGGATATAAATATGATTCGAGTAAGAAGAGGGCGGACGGAGGTGGTTGCCAGACGATAGAGAAAGACGATGTATCCCGAGTTTTTCCCTCTTCTGTTAACATATTAGGACTGAAAACCATATTTTCAGGTGGAACATATCTCAGGTGGCTGCCGGAGTTCGTTATAAACAAAGGTTTTTCACAGTATATCAGGGCCAACCAACCTGTTATGATATATGTGCACCCATGGGAGTTCAACAAAGACCAACCAAAAAGAACAGTCCGCTTAAAGTATCAAATATTGCAGTCACCTCTTACTTTCAGCACAGAGAGAAAACTGAATAATTTGCTTAAGAAACATAAATTTGTATCAATCAAGCAGTATATGGAAATCTGATTAATGCATGTCTTGCAGCTTAATAATTATCACTTTATCAAAGGTGGCGCAGAGCGATACTATTTTGAGATTTCGAAGGTCCTGGAAGATCATGGTCATAAAGTGCTTCATTTTTCGGTAGATGACCAGGACAATATTCCGTCTCCGTATTCTGCTTATTTTGGCAGAGCTATGAGTTTTGATACAGGCCAGGGTGTATTTAAAAAGATTGAAACAGCATTCAGAATGCTTTATTCATTCGAGAATAAAAATAAGATGAGGAGTTTCCTGGCTGAATATGATATTGATATCGCTCATGCTCATAATATTTATCACAGGGTCTGTCCATCCGTGTTCGACGTGCAAAGGGAAAAGAATATTCCTATTGTCATGACCCTTCATGACTATAAGCTCGGATGTTCTATATACACATTTTATAGAGACGGCAGGATATGTACCGAATGTTTATCTGCTGGTAAAAGCAGGATAATCAAAAACCGCTGCACAAAGGGTCAATTAACGCTCAGCCTGTTTCACTGGCTGGAATCAAAGCTTCATGGTTTGCTCAATATATACAGCAAAAATGTAAGTTTTTTTATCTGCCCCAGTCTTTTTTCGCTTAAGAAACATGCCGAAATCGGGATAGCGGAAAACAAACTTGTACATATTGCAAATTTTATAAATGTGGTTGATTACGAGCCTGGTTATGAAAATAAGGACTATATTCTATTTGCCGGCAGACTATCCCAGGAAAAAGGTATTCTGACTTTGCTTAAAGCGATAAAAGATATTGATATAACTCTCAAAGTGGTCGGAGACGGTCCGATGAGAGATAAATATGAAGCTTATGCGACGGAACATAAAGTGAGTAATGTGGTCTTTGAAGGTTATAAATCTGATGAAGATCTGAGGTCTCTTTTTAGAAATGCTGCCTTTCTGGTGATTCCATCTGAATGGTATGAAAATGCGCCGATGACTATACTAGAAGCTTTTGCCTATGGTAAACCGGTTATAGGTGCGGATATTGGAGGAATACCCGAGATGGTGTTGGAGGGGCGGACAGGGTTCCTCTTTAAACCTGGAGATTACCAGGAATTACGTGAGAAAATAAAATATCTTTTAGTAAATCCATCAATGATCACCCAGATGGGCAAGAAAGCAAGAAAAAGGGCAGAAGAGGAATATAACTCAGAAACTCATTACCGGAAATTGTTGCATGTTTATGAGTCGGCTTCCGCCTAAGGTTTTTCCGTAACTTACGAACAGATCAAGATTGCAAAAAAGGAATTTAGTGTGAAAATAGCTTATGTAGTCCTTAAAGGCATGCCGATTGGCGGTGGAATAGAGAAGTATACTGAAGAAGTGGGCTCAAGGCTTGCCGATAGAGGACATGATGTTATTGTTTACACAACAAGGCATTATGGTTCTGTTGAGGGCAGCTTCAAGGGCATGACGATAAAAACGGTTCCGTCTTTCAGGAGCAAGAGTCTTGAAAAGATTACAGCGGCGTTTATGGCGACCATTTCCCAATGCAGGCAGAAAGAAGTAGATATTGTTCACTTTCATGCTTTCGGCCCTGCCATGTTCTGTTTTATTCCGAGGGTTAGAGGAAGAAAGGTTGTAGTTCAGGGCCATGGGATTGAGTGGATGCGGTCAAGGTGGGGCTACTGGGGTAAATTGTTTTTGAGATTAACGGAAATTCCGTCTGTTAAATTTCCTCATGTAGTAACAGCGGTTTCGCTGGTCCAGAAAGAGTATTTAATGAAGAAACACGGTGTAGATTGTGTTTATATTCCGACTGGTGTAAACCCACCTCAACCAGAAGAGCCGGACTTGATAAAACAGCACGGCCTTTATGGAAACGACTATATACTTTTTGTTGCGAGACTTGTAAGAGAAAAGGGGGCTCATTACCTTATCGATGCTTATAAACGGCTTAATACAGACCTGAAACTTGTAATTGCCGGTGATGTGGAGCATGAAAAGGCTTACAAAGAAGAGCTTTACCAGTTGGCGGCAGGTAATGACAATATTATTTTTACAGGTTTTGCTACTGACAAGATGCTGCATGAACTTTTTTCAAACTGTTATATGTTCGTCCTGCCTTCAGAGATGGAGGGACTGCCGATCGCCTTGCTTGAGGGAATGAGTTATGGAAACTGTTGCCTTGTAAGTGATATTCCTGAAAATCTTGAAGTCTTGGACGATAAAGGGTATACCTTCAAGAATAAAGATATAGATGATCTTTCTAAAAAAATAGACTATCTGGCTAAAAACAGTGATGCCGTGGCTTCTGTCAGACAAAAAGCCAAGACCCACGTTCTTGAGAACTATTCGTGGTCGATGGTTGCAAGTAAGATCGAAAAGTTATATACAACGTTACTGAATCAATAATTGGGTTATATTTAAATATAGTTGAATTGTTGATTTATGAAACCGGTCACTTGTGAAATTCAATTCTATCTATTTTGTCCTTGTATATGAGAATCTCAGGACCATAGTCCAGATCGATTGCGATGTCTTCTTCCTGTAGAAGACCTTGCATTGTATTTCCATTTTTTAACTTTATTTTTGTGACAACTCTGCCCTCTCCAATGAACTCTATGACCTCGATATTCGACGTTTTAGTCGGCACGGTTGCATATGATGTCTGCACTGTAACTGCCGGGGTTGTAACTAAACCGCTGAATATATCGCCGTTTTTAAGAATAGCAACGTCTTTTCTGGGGTAGTCTTTTCTTTCGTATGGAAGCTTTCTGATGCCCAGGCGTTTTATTTTTTCACGGCGAACTTTGATCTCCGGTCCGGTCGACAGTTTGAACCTGATATTTTTTTCAAGAACAAAACCACTGAAAACATCTCCGTTAATAACGATAATATTCTCGATATTAGCTATATCACCTTCAAGAAGAAGAGAGGCGATCTGGTCCTTTCTAAAAGCCAGCCGTGCATAAGAAGTTTGAATTCCAATCTGGTCGTTAAGCATGGTCCCTGTCAATGTATCGCCATTTTTTAATTCCATCACATCATATTTGGCTGTACCCCTAAACGCGGTAGTGTTACGGATTTTTGTTCCGAACGCCGCAATCTCCTCGAGCACAGCATAGTCTGATCCGTAGTTTGAATGAATCTCGAACTTCAAAAAAGAAGCAGTTGCAGGTTTTTTAATCTCAAAGGCTTGCAGATCCTGGCTTTTGCTTAGGGTGAATCTCTGAAGAATTTTCCATTGTTCGCCGTCGTTTGAGGTAAAGGCACTAATGTCTTTGACATGAACATTACGGTCATCCATCTGATCATTAAGAAACGCCAGTCTTTCGATCCGGTACGTATTTGGAAGTTTAATAATAACAAACGCAGGTTTTGACGAAAAAATCCAAGAGCAATAAGGAGCTCCGGCTGTCCCATCACCGTCAATAAGATAATCAGCGCCATAATTGCCCTCTTCAAGCTGCGATGAAGATATGGGCAATGCCCCATTTGCTTTAGATAGGATATTGTCGCCCCATTCCTGAGGAAAGCTGACCTGAGCAGCCTCGGTCTTTAAAGGAACGGCAATAAAAAAAGTATAGATAAGCAGCAGACTTAACAGTATTGGTCCGTATAGCGTTTTGTTTGAGTCATGTTCTGTAATTGTTGCCATTAAAGGGCCTCCTTAATTTCATATCGGTATT
This sequence comes from Nitrospirota bacterium, assembly GCA_027021335.1. Classification (GTDB taxonomy): domain Bacteria; phylum Nitrospirota; class Thermodesulfovibrionia; order SZUA-242; family SZUA-242; genus JALUUO01. The sequence goes on along the minus strand of JALUUO010000030.1, from coordinate 5,481 downwards.
ATGTCTGCTAAACACAAGATACTGTCAAGTATTTTCAGCGGCTGCAAAAAATACCACTTGAACCTAAAGGGGCAAATGCAATATATTATATGGATACTTAAACAGGAGACTACTGGAGGAAATACCATGGAAACACTAACGCTTGATGTAACTCTTAGGGAAAAAACAGGAAAAGGAGTTGCTCGCAAGTTGCGTATAGCGGAAAAACTGCCCGCAGTTTTAAACAGTGCAGGAAACACAGTTCCACTGGAACTTGAGAAAAAACCGATGCTGAAGCTGATAAACAGCCAAAAGAGCGGTCATACCCTGCTTACTTTGAATGTCAGCAATGCTTCTTCGGACAACAAGTCACGTACCGCGATTGTAAAGGACTTTCAGGTCCACCCGATAACAAACGAGCTTATTCATATAGATTTTAAAGAGATAAAGATGGATGAGAAAATCAGTATTACGGTGCCGGTTATCCTGAAAGGTGTTGCCAAGGGAGTAAAGGAAGGCGGCGTTATGCAGGTCATGACACGGAACGTAACAGTTGAATGTATGCCCGGAAACATTGTTGATTCAGTTGAATTCGACATCACCAATGTGAAGGCTAATTCCACGGTACATGCCTCTAGCCTTATACTACCTGAAGGTGTAGTGCTGAAAAGTTCTCCCGAGGCGGTTATTCTTGTTATAAGCACACCGCGTGCATCAGATGCGGTCTCTGAAGAAAAAACAGCTGTTGAAGAAACTCCAGCTCCTGAAAAAAGCGAGGAATAAAACCCGGCCTCCACTTACAAGCTCTGCCAGGATGAGAACCATAGGATTCTATTTATTATTAGTTGCTCAGTACCTAGGCTCCGGTTCTCAGTTATCTTTTTATGCCTAACTGGTTGATAGTGGGGCTTGGAAATCCCGGGTCCCGCTATGCTTCTACTCGCCATAACATCGGCTTTATGATTGTAGAAGCCTTCTCTGCTCGTTTCTGTATTACCCTCACCAAAAAATCATTTCAGAGTCGGTATGGACGTGGCTCTGTTTCCGGCCGCGAAGTGGTCCTGGTTAAACCGTTAACTTATATGAATAATAGCGGGGAAGCCGTGCGTGGCTTCATGCGTAATTTCGGCAGCGATATTCGGCTGGTAGTGCTTCACGACGACCTGGACAGCCCCCTTGGCAGGCTTCGCATCCGTGTCGGAGGAGGAGCAGGGGGGCACCGGGGGGTCGCCAGTGTTATTGACCATCTGGGATATAATGATTTTATCCGGGTAAAGGTAGGCATAGGGCGCGATAGCAGAATTCCTGTAGAAAAATATGTGTTGTCACGTTTCGGTAAAGATGAATATAAGATAATCGAGGAGTCGGTCTTTAATGCCGCCGAAGCTGTGGAGCTTATCATCACAGATGGAGTGCAGGCCGCAATGAATATGTGTAACCGTTCACAGAGTCTAGTTGACAGGAAACAGAAGAAATAAAGATTTAAGGTAAAGGGGCCAAGTGGTGGGATGAAAAGTACAAAGCTGAAGGGAGTCCTGCTTGTTGCCCTGATGGCGGCACTAATACTGCCTTGCAGCACCGGGGCCGGCACTAAAAGAAATACCGGGAAAAAACCTTTAAGCATTGTGGCAAGCATAGCGCCTGTTGCTGACTTTATCAGGCAGGTTGGTGGTGAGCGGGTTGAAATTACTCTGCTTCTGCCGCCGGGAGCCGACCCGCATACCTTTGAGCCCACACCCAAGCTTCAGTTCGCTCTTGCCAAAGCCGGGATTTTTATTAAAATCGGCGGGGGCATTGAGTTATGGGCTGACAGGATAGTTGCAGGCGCTGGTAAAAAGAGTCTCAAAACAGTAAGCCTTATCGAGGGATTGAAGCTAATTCCTTACAACAGAGAAAAACAGAGATATAAACCGTATTCAGGTGATAATCACATAACTAATCTTCGGGAGGGAAGAGGCGATCCTCATGTTTGGCTGGACCCAATCATTGTTGTGAGTATGGTAAAGCGTATTGCCGAAGCCATGTCCGACATGGATCCGGCCGGGGCGCCTCAATACTTTAAGCGGGCCAAGGCTTATGCGGAAGAGTTGTGGCGTCTTGATGAGGAAATAAAGGCAAGAGTTTCGAAGTTCAGTACCAGGGACTTTATCACATTTCATAACTCCTGGAATTACTTTGCACGCCGTTACGGACTTCACCTTGCCGGCGTGATAGAGGAGGCTCCCGGGCGGGAGCCCGGACCTCGCAAACTGGCTGAAATCATCAGGAAAATAAAAGATTTAAAGACAAAAGTTCTATTTGCCGAGCCGCAGTTCAGCCAACGTATCGCCAGGGCAGTGGCTGCCGAGTCAGGAGCCAGGATTCTTATTCTTGATCCGCTTGGGGGCTTGCCAGGCAGAGGGTCGTATCTGGAGATGATGCGCTATAACATTTCTATAATGGAAAAAGGCATGAGATAATATGACGAATACCCATGCCATAGATATCCGCAACCTTACTCTCGTCTATAACGGACGGGAAGTGCTGAGGGATTTATCTTTGTTTCTTGAAAAGGGCCGTTTTTTGGGTATTGTCGGCCCTAACGGCGGCGGCAAGACCTCACTTCTAAAAGTGATTCTGGGGTTGGCCAGGCCTTCTTACGGCAGTGTGCATATATTTGGAACAGCTCCTTCCCAGCTTGTTCGGAGCGGCAAGATCTTTGGCTATCTACCGCAAAGAAACGAAGGAGAACAGAACTTTCCCCTAAGAGCGATTGATGTGGTGATGATGGGACTTTACGGGCGTATAGGGCTTTTTCGTTGGCCTGGGAAAAAAGACCTTATGGAAGCCCGTAAGTGCCTGGAAATGATGGGCATATCAGACCTGGAAAAGGCGCCGTTTGAAACTCTCTCAGGTGGGCAGCAGCAACGTGTTTCGATCGCAAGAGCTCTTGCCGGCAGTCCGGCTATTCTTGTTCTTGATGAGCCTTCCACCGGTATTGATTCTGTGGGACAGGAGGATTTCTACCATCTTCTGAAAGGCCTTCAGAAGCGTCTCGGGCTTACAGTCGTAATGGTAAGCCATGATGTCGGATCTGTCACATCCTATGTTGATGAAATTGCCTGTTTGAACAAGTCACTTCACTTTCACGGTAACCCGCTGGGAGTTTTCGATGAAGATGTGCTTGCAAAGCTCTACGGCAAGAGTGTGGACCTCCTTATGCACTCGGGAGGAGGGGTATGTGATAAGTGTGAAAGGCTTAGAAGATGATCGAGCTGCTACAGGAAGGTTTTGTGCAGCGTGCCATCGTATCAGGCATAGTGATAAGTATCGTCTGCGGTCTTGTCTCGGTATTTGTTGTGTTGCGTGGAATGTCTTTTATCGGCGCAGGAATCTCGCATGCGGCCTTTGGAGGCGTGGCCATAGGCTTTATTACAGGAATAAACCCTATGATAACCGCAATGATTTATTGCCTGGCTGTGGCTGTCGGCATCGATACAGTAGGCCGCCGGTCCAGGGTTTCGGCTGATACGGCAATAGGTGTGTTTTTTGCAAGTTCGATGGCTCTGGGCATTGTTCTTATAGGTATATCCCGCAGGTACAACACGGACCTGTTCGGCTATCTGTTTGGCAGTATACTGGCCATCTCAAAGACCGAGGTTTGGATTGCGGTTATCATTATGGCTGTGGTTGTGGCTTTTGTACTGCTTTTTATGAAGGAACTCTTCATATCCGCCTACAACGAGGAACTTGCAAAGGTTCAGGGCCTGCCTGTAAATGTCTTGAACATGTTATTTTTGACAGCTCTTTCAGTTGCAGTGGTTGTCTCGATTCGCGTGGTTGGAATCGTGCTTGTCTCGGCTCTCCTGGTCATTCCCGGCGCTACGGCACGGCTTTTGGCAAACAACCCTTTCTCCATGGTAGCCGTCTCCTGCGTGTCAGGAGTTTTCTCCACCCTGCTGGGACTCGTCTTATCTCTTGAGTTTGATCTTCCGCCTGGCGGCACTATCGTGCTTACAGCTACGGTCATGTTCTTTCTGGTATTTGCCGGTAAAAGAGTACGTGAGTGGTAAGGGAAAAGACTACGCCGTGCCTGTATTGTTTGAGATCATCGAAAGATCGATGCCATGTAGTTTTGCAGCCGTTCTCCATTTCTGTTCGTTCGAGACATCGAAGATTACTTGGTCATCGGCGGGCAGAACCAGCCAATCGTCGTTTCCTATCTCATTTTCCAGTTGCCCCGGTCTCCAGCCTGAGTACCCCATGGCAAGAAGAAATTTTTCCGGTCCGTATCCCTCGACAATATCCTTGAGTAACGCCTGGTTGGCTGACAGGCAAATACTTGGACTAACCTGAAGAGTACCGCTGTCAACAGGATATTCGGTTGAGTGAAGAATAAAACCACGTTCAGGATAGACTGGGCCGCCATAGTAAACCAGGGGCTCCGGCGCCTCCGGAACAGGCAGATCTACCTGGCGGCAGATTTCACCAAAATTCACACCGACAAGCGGCTTGTTTACTATAAGTCCCATCGCCCCTTCCTCAGAGTGCTCGCAAAGGTAGACAAGGCTATGAGCAAACCTTCCGTCCATCATGTGAGGCATTGCGATCAGAAATGAACCCTTTAATGTTTGAGTAAACATGGCTTCCTGTTTTTGCACATTATTGCTAAGGCTGTTTTTTAAAATTTTTTCGAATGTTTTTCAGCCGGTGTTCCAAGAACTTAGTATAGCTTCGAAGTCTTTTGTGACCGTCTCGACCATATCCGGCAGCTCGCTTTCGGAGCGGCCGAGAATTTCCCAGACCAAAGGTGTTATTTTTTCAACATGATTGTCCGGACTTTTGCCAAGGCCTGCTATTTTAGCCAATACATTGCCGGTATATACAGCGTAAAGAAGTTTCACTCCGGATTCCGCTAGTGGTGTCTCCGTCTGTGGCGGTTTTGTGTTTGGTCCGTAAGGAGACTGCCCCGGATGATGATGAAATTTTATTGTTAGTGAAAATTTTTTCGGAAAATGCCATTTTTCCGCCACCAGTGCTCCTACATCAGCATGTGTGAATCCCATAACTTCCCTTTCAGCATTGCTCTGGCTCGTTTTTTTATCACCGCTGATTTTTTTCATAACTTCCTGCATGGCATCAGGCATATTACTGGCAATCACAACCTTGCCTATATCATGAATAATACCACATAAAAACGCTTCTTCTCTCAGTATTGGGTCCTTTGAGCTTAGCAGAAGCTTTGACGATAATGCACACCCCAGGCTGTGCTCCCAGAGAGCCCTCACATCGAACGAGGCATCCATACCTCTACGGAATACTTTATCTACCGAAACCGTAACCGCAAGATTTTTTACGGTGTTGAAACCGAGGACGGAAATAGCTCTCTTAATTGTATCCACTTTGTAAGACAAACCGTAGTAGCTGGAGTTTGCAAGCCTCAAAAGTTTAGTGGTTAAAGCAGAATCCTTATCAATAATCTCACCGAGTTCATTGATAGAGGCGGACTCATTTTCGAGTGCA
>JALUUO010000029.1 GCA_027021335.1 Nitrospirota bacterium | reverse complement strand
ATGCTATTGACCAGGATAATCCGGGACAGAAAATAGGTGGAGGTGTTGTGGCAGGAACTGTTCTGGGTATTTTAGTGGGTGTAGTTGAAACCACCAGCCTGGTGTCAATAAAAAGGGATACCGTCACCGTAGGTTTGCCCACGCCTCTTATCGAGTATACAAAGCGTGGAACTACCTATAAAACTTCTCTTTTAAAAATGGAGTTTTAGGGTAACCGCTATGCAGGGGGTGAATGATCCGTTACCCTTGTAGATTTTTTAAAGTAGAACTATGAAAATAATCTCGTTACCTTCTGTCATCTTATGTTTTGTTGCTGCCTCTGTTTTGTTTATGACAGGATTTGGAGCCGTTTCTACAGCGGCATCAAAAAACAGTAAGGAAAGGGGGAAGTCCATGAGCTTTATTATTACATCTGCGGCATTTTCTAATAACGAAGAGATTCCCAAGCGTTATACTTGTGACGGTGAAAATATTTCTCCACCTCTGTCATGGTCCGGCCTGCCCGAGGGAACCGAAAGCCTTGTTCTGATTATGGATGATCCGGATGCTCCTGACCCGGAGGCCCCGAAGGTAACCTGGGTTCATTGGCTGCTTTACAATCTTCCTCCAACCGCAACCAGCCTGTCTGAAAACATTGGAATAAATGACCTTCCCAATATGACAAAGCAAGGCATAAACGACTGGAAACGGACAGGATATGGAGGCCCATGTCCGCCTATCGGCCGCCACCGCTACTTTTACAAGCTTTATGCTCTCGATACCATGCTGCCGGACCTTGGCAAAGCCACTAAGGCTCAACTTGAAGCAGCGATACAGGGTAAAATTATCGGGCAGGCGCGGTTGGTGGGCACATACCGGCGTTCACGGTAGTATAGAGTATAAAGACTGTGATCTGAGCATGTTTTGCTACTCAATCCATCCCTTTACTGGGGCAAAGACCACGGACACCTTTTAGGAAGTGCCACCTGGAGCTTTGCGCCAGTGGTGTGAAAAGAATACTGCTTATTTCGGCGTTAGCGCTACAAGCAAAAATTAGTAGGAGGAAGCATCTATGAATAATGTGATCAAAACTATATTCTGGCTTTTAGCAGTAACTTCAATCACAGCCACTGCATTTAGCTCAGATTTTACGCCTGAATCATCGAATGGTATAGCGTACCCTTTGGGGTGGCAAAACTGGGCAACTATCGCCGTATCTCATCGCACAGACAATAATACTATCAGGTCAATTTTAGGTAATGATATCGCAATTAAGGCCGCGAGAGCAGGTAAAACAAACCCCTGGCCCGATGGAACCATCATCGGCAAGGTTGTCTGGAAAGGGACACAGTTGAAGGACTGGAAAGCTGCCACGGCCCCTAGCAAATTCGTACATGCTGAATTTATGTTTAAAGATTCGAAAAAATACTCTAGCACATATAATTGGGGCTGGGCACGATGGGTGGGATTGGAACAAAAACCTTTTCAGAAAGGGGTAGAGATTTGCACATCATGTCATATGCCTGTTAAAGATCGTGACTGGGTATTTACTGATCCTGCTTCACTACCCTAATTTGTGTTGGATAGATTGTCCTTTACACCTTTGATAAGGAGCTTGAGGCAGGAGACTATTCAAGTCAAAACCGCCTGGAGAAATACATAGGCCGTTAAAACTGATGCCGGCGGCCTTATCCTTGAAATATTCTATCCGAGTCAATCTACAATCTACAGGAGACATAAGAGGAATAGGAAGGGCTGGGTAAATAGATTCCCCTGTCCGGAATAACCTGAAGAGAACATTGATTCTTCATTCAAGTTTTTATAAAAGAAGACGATAAATGGAGGATGAATAAAAAAAGATGCTCTAAAGTTATCGGCAATGAAATCGAATGTCGAATTCACAGAGTAACTACGGGTAAAGATCCACCATCTAAAGCTTATGGATGATTGACAGGTTTAGACATCTATGAAAAAAGATAGGAGAAATACATAATGGACAATAGAAGAAAAGACATATTTTTCGCTTTAGTGGTTTTGGTTATGTTGAGTATCATCTCGGTCTTGATGTCAACAGGTATGGCTGAGGCCGAGTGTGATACTCCTGTTGATGTTCCCCTTTATGGAGGCCAGGTGATAGAAGTCGGGACAGTCAGCATTTGGAATGACGAGACGTTTCTTTACGTAAGATATAGCACTGCCGGAGGTTGGGGGTTGAGCGAGACACACCTCTCTGTGGCCGACACCTTAGACGGTATTCCTCAAACCAAGTCAGGTAATCCGATTCCGGGCAAATTTCAGTATAAGGCAGATTACGATCCGGCTGTCACCGATTATACATATGCTATAGATTCCAGCGAATGGCTTGAAGGCACTGAGCTATTCCTGGCAGCTCACGCTGTTGTGGAACTGGATGGTTATGAAACCGCGTGGGGTAATGGTCTGGATTTCCCGGGCAGTAATTGGGCTACCTATTTTACCTACATTTTGCAGTCTTGCGGTGAACCACTGCCTCAGTAGTAGATATGCCATGTTTTCAGTTTTTAGTCTGATAATAACCTTCCCCGGACTTCTAGTACCGGGGGAGGTTTAGACGCTATTAAATAGAGTGTATAGTCCCACTATCATGCCAGTTTATAGACATGCACTAATTACACATTTAACCGTAATCTACCTGTTTTTCTTGGCATGTGTGACAAGAGGCCGCTGCCCTTTTTCTTTAAAGCTGACAACTATTTTCTCTGCTTTATCAAAAGGAACGGTTATAAAAGAGAAAGTGTCCATTATCTGTATATCTCTGATATGTTTTGGCTTAACTGAGACCTTGCTCATAATAAGCTCGACAAGTTTTTTGGGATTCATCTTATCTTTTTTACCAAATGCCACAAAAAGCCTTGATTTGCCCTGTTGATCAAGTTGCTGTCCCTTTGCACCGATTTCTTTTATTTCACCATAAGCATCAGGATTAAGTTCTTCTTCAAAACAATAGTTAAGTGTAGCGGATAATACTTCTGCCGGATCTTTATCCTTGAGCAATTGTTTAGCCCAGTTGTAATATGTAATATCAATTTCATCTTCAAGGATAGAATTTATATCGTCATGTATTTTTTTCTTTTTTGTTTTGATAATATCTTTTACATTTGGTATTTTTGATTTTTTTATATCAGTCTTGGCGATTCGCTGTATAAACATCAATTGCTTATACTCGCTTGGAGTAATAAACGTAATAGCAGTGCCTTCATTTCCGGCTCTTCCGGTACGGCCTATCCGATGAACATACGACTCCGGATCTTGAGGGAGCGAATAGTTTATAACATGAGTGAGATTATTGACATCAATTCCGCGTGCTGCAACATCTGTTGCTACAAGTATATTTACTCCTTGTTTTTTAAATTTCCTAAGAGTTCGTTCTCTTTGTGCCTGTGATATATCTCCGTGAATAGCCTCTGCGTCATATCCTCTGTCTGTTAAGTGGTTTACAACAGAATCAACATCAATTTTTGTTCTGCAGAAAACCAGACCATAAAAATGATCTTCAATATCAATTATTCGGCATAGAGCCTCAAATTTATCAGAGGCTTTTACTTCGAAATATATTTGCTCAGTAAGGTTGGTTGTGAGTTGTTCTTTCTTGACTTTCAAAAGCTCATAACCATCCATGTATTTGCGTGCAAGACTTTTTATTTTTCCCGGCATTGTTGCAGAAAACAATAGTGTTCTTTTGTCGGGATTTGTATGCTTCATTATCTCTTCCATATCCTCGATAAATCCCATATTAAGCATTTCATCTGCTTCATCTAGTATCAGGTGCTCAATGTTTCCGAGCTTTAGTGTCTTTCTATTAAGATGATCAATTACTCTGCCCGGAGAGCCGACTACAATATGCACACCTTTTTTCAGTCTACGGAACTGCTCGTCAATAGATTGCCCACCATATATCGGCACTGTCTTGATATTTTTGTTTCCTTTAAGGGAATTGATTTCTTCTGATACCTGAATAGCCAATTCCCGTGTGGGAACCAGAATCAGTGCTTGAACCGTTTTTGACTCCGCATTAATCATTTCGATCAGTGGCAGTCCAAATGCAGCTGTTTTGCCCGTGCCTGTTTGGGCTTGAGCGATAATATTAGTGTCATCTCTTAGCATTACAGGGATAGTCATAGCCTGAATTGCCGTTGGTTCCTCAAACCCTTTTTTATTAATTGCGTCCAGTAACTTTGTTGAAAGCCCCAGGTCATTAAATGTCTTTTTGCTTGTCATATATTCCTCTTTAGCATATTTTTAGCGTATTTATTTTTTGGAAAATTTTAGTTTTGGTCAAATATTTTCCGGAAACTAAGTGTTGAAGTGTGAAGTTGTTTTTAGCGGATCTCTACTCTTTGTAATCCGTCATTTTCATGGATAAAAGCCTGCTCACACCGGCTTCTTCCATGGTAACACCATAGAGCACATCGGCACTTTCCATGGTTCTTCTGTTGTGGGTAATTGTTATAAACTGTGTGTTTTGGGACATCTCTCCAAGCATAGTTACGAATTTCTCTGTATTTGATTCGTCAAGCGGAGCGTCAACTTCGTCAAGAACACAAAGCGGTGATGGCTTGATAAGAAAACCCGCAAAGAGTATAGCGACCGCAGTAAGGGCTTTTTCGCCTCCGGAAAGAAGTGTAATGTTCTGAAGCTTTTTTCCGGGTGGTTGGGAGACTATATCCAGCCCGGCTTCAAGAATGTTTTCTTCACCTGCCAGGACAAGGTCTGCCCTGCCCCCACCGAACAGGGTGCGGAATACTTCCTGAAATTTTTTTCTAAGCAGTTCATACGCTTCAGTAAGCCGCTCCTTAGTGGTTTTGTTGATTTTAGATATAGCCTCCTCAAGGCTGCTTATCGACTGGTTCAGGTCGTTCTGTTGTGTCATAAGAAATTCGTACCTTTCAGAAAGCTCCTTGTGTTCTTCCAGAGACCCTAGACTTACAGGTCCCATGGCCGCCATTTTTTCACGAAGTTGACCGAGTCTCTCAACGCTCCCTTCAGGCAGGTCCGCCGGCTCTATTTCGGCGATATCGAGACCGTAGTTTTCAAAAATGTTCTTCGAAATATTTTCGACTTTAAGGTCAAGCTTTGCTATCTGAACTTCGAGTTCACTGATACGGTTTTTGATCGTATCAACTCGGGGGCGGAGCTCCCGAACCTCATTCTCCATTGCTTTAAGATCCATTGCACGCAGGTTAAATTCATCCTTTTTGGCATGCAGGGCATCGGTTTCGTTTTTGACACGGGTAATCAGTTCAGAAAGTTCCTTCGATGTCTGCTGCATTGCGGCTTCTATCTCCTGGATTTTACCATCCATATTTTTTCGCTCGTTTTGCATGGCCTCTTGCTGTCTCTGGTTTTCTTTTAGCGTCAGCCTTATCCGTTGCTTATCTTTCAGAAGGTTATCAAGACTGGTTTTGCGAGCATTAAATTCGACTCTGCGATCGGCAGATTGCTCCCTGAGTGTTTCGAGAAGTTTTTTATTATCGATAAGCTCAGCTTGCAGCGAACTTATCGATTCTTCGGCGTCATCTTTCTTGCCGGCTAACTCATCAAGTAAAAGAGTTTTTTCCTCCAGGGCTGTTGATAACCGTTTAAATTCCGAAGCGGCCTGCTCTTTCTCTGTCCGCATAAACTCAAGTCTCCGACGGTGTTGAGCCAGAGTTTCGGCTTCAGAAGATTCTTGTCTTTTCAACTGTTCAATACTACCTTCCGCTTCCCTGACCTGACTGCTTGTTTTTTCCAGATCCGACTCTACTGTTTCGATCCGGCTCTTGGACTCTTGCAGTAAAACAAACAGTCCTTCCGCTTGTTTTTCCAGCTTTCTTACAACCGATGCAAGGTCCTGTATCTCCCTTTTCATGCTCAAAATACCTTTTTCGGTTCCTCCATGGAGTACTCCGGATGATTCGAGCACCTCGCCGGCCAAAGTGACGAAAGTAACAGGTCCGGACGTTTCCCAAAGAGCAAGCGCTGTGTCCATATCGCTCACAACAACAGCATTGGCAAGCATATTGGTCACTATGCTTTTATCTTCGTCTGATTTTGCCGAAACCAGGTCAGAGGCCCTTCCTATCACACCATTGCCTTCCGGGATCTCAGCCAGAGCAACCGGCCGCGCAGAAGCAGGAAGAAAAACACCCCGGCCATATCCTTTATTTTTCAGGTAACTTAATGCCCTGCACGCCTCGGCGTGATCCTGCATGATGAGCGACTGTATGCGTTCACCCAACACGGCCTCGATCGCGACCGCGTACTTTCCAGGCACTTGTATTGAGTCTGCAACAAGAGCTTTTATCCTGAGATCATGCTCGCTTCCGCTTCCTTTTATAAGGTTTCTGATGCCTTTTCTGTACCCTGCAAGCCCGTCCTCCATATCTTTAAGAGATTTTTGCCTGGAGGATGCAGCCACCAGCTCTTCCTTAGCGTGACGATACTCGTCTTCAACTTGCTTGAGACGTGTGCGCGATGCCTGAAGTTCATCTGCCGCTTGCATCTGTGTCTGTTTAAGTTGCTCCAGCCGCCTGGTTTGATCCTCCAGGGTTGAGCGGGTAGCAGTAAGAACACGCTCCGCATCAACAACTTTGCATTCGATACTATCGATTTCTTCTTTAGCACGGATTTCATTACGTTTCTGATTGTCTTTTTCACGTTCCAGGTTCGATAGTTCGTTTCTGGTATGCGCAAGGTCCTCTGTCTGCCTAAAAAGACCACGGCGCTTTTCATCCAGAGCCTCTTCGATATCAAAAAGGTTTTCCTCCACCTCCTTGATTTTTGAGACTCCGTCTTGCAACCGGTCTTGAAAATTATCGACTTCCAGCCTAAGATTTTTCTCTTGTTCTTCCAGTTGTTCGATTTCGCGGCATAGCGTAGTTTCGCGGTTTTTTAATTCGGTCTCTCTGCCGTCGTTTCTGGCATACCTTTCCTCGATATTTTGGTGTTCACTCTTAAGTAGTTCAATTCGTCCTTCCATGCTGGTAATACGTTTCTCGATAGCATAGATATCCTGTTGTGTTTTTTCTATTTTAGATTCCTCTTCCGACATAACCAGCCGTCGTTTTTCTACTTCGGAATCCTTTCTCTCAAGTAAAGCGGCGGATGCAGCTTCTTTAATTTTCAGGTCACTGCGCTCTGTATCTGCCTTGTTTTTTTCATACGAAAGTTTCCGGAACTCCGTGCTGGAAAGCGCAAGTTCCAGTTCTTTAGCCTCTCCGGCCATTGCCTTGTAACGCTCGGCTTTTTTCGCCTGGCGTTCAATCGCGTTCATCTGGCGCTTTACTTCACCCACGATATCTTTAATCCGTTGAAGGTTGTTCCGGGCCGATTCAAGCTTTGACACCGTCTCTTGTTTTCTGACTTTGTACTTTACGACACCGGCCGCCTCTTCTATCAGAAAACGTCGGTCCACCGGTTTGGAGTTTATGATGTCACCCACCTTTCCCTGTTCAAGGATTGCGTAGGAACGCAGTTCCAAACCTGTATCCAGAAAAATATCCCTAATATCCCGTAGACGGCACTGCTGATTATTTATAAGGTACTCACTCTCTCCGGAACGGAACAGCCTGCGGCTGACCTTGATCTCATCTATAGGCATACCTGAGGGAAGTTCCCGGCTTACGCCTGATATTGTTATAGAGACCTCTGCCATACCCTTCTGTTTCTTTCTTTCCGTGCCGTTAAAAATGACCTCTTCCATTTTTTCGCCTCTTAGGTTCTTAGCGCTCTGCTCGCCTAAAACCCAACGGAGGGCGTCTACCACGTTGCTTTTACCGCAGCCGTTTGGACCAACAACAGCCGTAATACCGGGATGCATCTCTAAAACGGTTTTATCCGCAAAGGATTTGAATCCGTTCATTTGAATCTGGTTTATACGCATTTTTCTCTTTGGACCAGGATAATTTAATAAAGAATTATAAGCCGAATTAGCCTAGTTTTTGCATAAATTTTTGTCTTGTAATTACACTGCCAGGTTAATATTATCAGTTATCTAAAATGAGCTTTTCCACCCTTATTTGGTTGCCGTCCAGGCGGCCGATACCCAGAAAGGTCCCATCCGGAGCCTGTAGTTGAAAAGGTTCGGCCTCGTTGGGTGCTTTTTCGAAAAAGCTCGGGTCCAGTGGCACTCTGACTCCATTAAGAATCTTTGTCAGCAGCCCCCTGGATAGAGCTTCTGTTTCTCCGGATAGAGCCTCCGGCTCTTTGGGGAGCCTGCATATTTTAAGGAAATCGAGAGCTTTATCAAGTGGTACGAGATCGCTTTCTCCAAGCTGCTCAAAATCTGTTGCAGATTCCACTTTGAAGTCCCCAACGGCGGTTCTGACAAGAGACTCCAAATGACCTCCAACACCGAGTTTCCGGCCTATATCGTCACAAAGCGTACGGATGTATGTCCCCTTTGAACACTCCACTGTGAAGGTTACAAGAGGCACCTGGATGGATTCAATGTTTATATAAGATATCTCCACTTGTCTTGCTGTGCGTTCAACCACTATCCCCTTTCTTGCAAGTTTGTAAAGAGGCGTTCCTTTCTTTTTTAGTGCGGAAAACATGGGAGGGATCTGTTCGATCTTTCCAACAAAACTCATAACTGCCTTTTTAATGTCAGTACCGGACAAACCTGCGGTATCGGTCTTTTCAAGCAATCTCCCGAATGCGTCTTGTGTGTCGGTAACTTCGCCAAGCTTGAGGACCGCTCTGTATCTTTTAGGACGGGTCTGGAGGTAGTCTGCAAGACGTGTGGCTTTGTTCAGGCAGATAAGGAGCACACCGGTAGCGTAAGGGTCAAGTGTGCCGCAATGTCCCGCTTTTTGGGCCTTGAATACATGTTTTACGCGGTTTACAGCTTCCTGCGATGTTATGCCGGGCGGTTTATTCAGGTTTACGACTGCCGAGTGCATCCTTTACCATGGTTGTAACCTTTTTCTCCACCTCGTTCAACCGGCCTTTCATCAGACCGCCTGCGGCGTTGTGATGTCCTCCGCCTCCCATGGCTTCAGCAATTGCGGCCACGTTTACACGCCCTTTGGATCGCATGCTTACCTTGAATGAATCAGGTCCTATCTGCCTGAGAAACACTGCAACCTCCACCCCTTTAATGCTTCTTGCAAGGTTAGCGAAGTTCTCGGTGTCTTCAGCCGATGTTCCGGTCTCTTTATACATACTGTCAGTGACACTTATTACCGCTACTTCGCCGTTACGCTTAAGTCCGTTAAGGGCTTTTCCCATAAGGGCCATGCGTTCAGAGGAAATGCTTTCATAGATGTTTTCAGTTACATTCCATGGGCTTACACCTGCTTCCAGCAGCTCGGCTGCAGCCCGGAAAGATGAAGGAGATGTGCTTGAGTATCTGAATCCACCTGTGTCTGTGACTATAGCGGTATAAAGACATAGTGCGGTATCTTTGTCCAGCGGTGCGCCGAGTGCGTGTATCAGGTTGAAGACCATCTCACCGGTTGAAGATGCATCGGATATTCCCCATTTTATATCACCGAAGTTCTGCTTGGTGAGGTGATGATCCACCACAAGTTTTAGTTTGCCCGGCAGGTTCTTAAAGCCTGTTCGTTCGACTTCTCCGCAGTCCAGCAGGATGAGAACATCAGGTGTTGTTTGAGGCAGAGTATGACTGAAATCCTCCCATCCGGGTAGAAAACGGTATACTTGGGGAATAGGGTCGTTGTTTAGGAGGGTTACCTCACGTCCCATATGTTTTTTAAGAACACGGGCCAATGCCAGCGCAGAGCCCAGGGCATCTCCATCCGGGTTGATATGTATGACGATCAGGAAGCTGCGGGCTTTCAGAATCGCTTTGACAAGGTTATCTGGAACTTTCATTAATTGGCTGTTTATTCTTCGTTCTTGATTTTATTAAGAAGACGATCTATTTTGGCTCCCTGCTCCACAAGCTCGTCTATACGAAAGACAAGTTGCGGCGTATATCTCAAGCGTACGCGCTTTCCGAGTTCTGATCTTACAAATCCCGCAGAAGCGTTCAAAATTTTCAATGTTTCATCCTGGGTTTCTCTGTTTAGGATGCTGATATATACCGATCCGTGTTTCAAATCATCACTGATTTTCACTTCGGTCACTGTGACGAATCCCACTCTGGGATCCTTCAGGCGGTACTGGATGATATCGGCAACCTCCTGGCGTATGAGGTCGGCAACGCGAACCGATCGCTTGTATCTATGCACTGCAACCCACCTTTGAGTGGTATTTTTTTACAAATTCATCAACAATAGCATACAAACACAGGTACAGACAACCGTGTTGGATTTTTCAGGTATCGGCCTTTGGCCGCATGCTTGAATCAAACGCGGGGCAAACGATCTATTAGCAGCATGTATTTTGGTCGACTTTTATCTGTTTATCCAACCTTATGCTTTTTTTTGTTGCATTCATACATTCTAAATTTTATAATAATATATATTGAAGTTATAAAAACCGCCTGCCTTGTGCGTGATAAACAGGAATGTTGATCCGACTCCAAGAAAACGGACACCAATATCAAAGGAGGGATGTGCATGGCTCCACGTTGGAGAAAGCCTAAACCTCCTTTTGAGGTGACCATTGATCCTGCAGATTGGGATCCAAATTCTTATTTACACGGCAAGGCGGGTTTTTTTCGGATGTTTTTTATGTTGATGTGGAGCATTCGGAAACCGGCCGCGCCAATTGTTAAGGTTCTTTTCTCAAAGAAGGACGTTGTGAATAGATCTGATTTATTGAACTTCTTGTTCTGCTGTAACCCATGGTTGAAGCAGCGGAAATGGGAAATCAGGCTTATGCCTGCTTTTTTTCATGGGAGAAATTGCACCCTTCTTGCCGCGAGAAAATATCCGTCTTTAATGCCGACCGGTCTGTAGTTTCTTTAGTCTATGTCCACATCACTAGTGAATTATAAGAGAGGAGCCTGCTGCGGTTTTGCGGGCGCTGGTGCGTGGAGTTATTCTCATCAAAAAGGCAGGCGCCGCTTGCATGGCGAATGCAGCCTAAGGAGCTGGATTCTTTTGTGGGGCAAGAGCACCTTCTCGGTCCGGGCCGTGTACTACGCCGTGCTATAGAGGAAGATGCCTTTGTATCCCTGATTCTTTATGGTCCGCCAGGTACCGGCAAGACGGCGTTGGCTCACATAATAGCCAAGACCACGGAATCGGAATTTCTCAGCCTAAACGCTGTCACATCCGGAATACCAGACATACGAAAAGCCATAGTAACCGCTAAAAGCGCATCTCTTGCCGGCCGGAAAACTATTCTGTTTATCGACGAAATACACCGTTTTAACAAGGTTCAGCAGGATGCCCTGCTTCCTGAGGTTGAAGAGGGGACTGTAACTCTTATCGGTGCATCAACCGAAAATCCGTTTTTCGCGCTTGTTCCTCCCCTTGCTTCCAGGTCGATGATCTTCCAGTTCAATCCGCTGTCTATTGAACAAATAAGGGCTGTCATATGCCGTGCTATTTCAGATCCTGATTACGGCTTCGGTAACAAAAAGATAGCAATAGATGATGGTACGCTTGAACGGATAGCGTCACTGGCCGGTGGAGATGCCAGAAAGGCGTTGAACGCCTTGGAGCTTGCCGTGCTGTCTGCGGAAAAACCTGCTTTTGATTCAGTGGTTATTGATGAAGGCCTGGTAATGCAGGTTTTTCAGAAAAGCTCTGTTTGTTACGGTGAGGATGAGCATTACGACACTATATCGGCCTTCATAAAAAGCATGCGGGGAACCGACCCTGACGCCGCTATTTATTGGTTGGCAAAAATGCTGGAAGGAGGGGAAGACCCTCTGTTTATCGCCAGGCGTATTGTGGTATGCGCTTCGGAAGACGTGGGAAACGCAGATCCGATGGCGATTGTAGTGGCTACTGCCGCATCACAGGCCGCACGTGAAACCGGTATGCCTGAAGCTCGAATTCCACTGGCTCAGGCTGCCGCGTATATTGCCTCAGCTCCCAAAAGCAATTCCGTGATTAAGGCTATAGATTCCGCGCTTGACGATGTTCGCTCCGGGGATGTTCAAAGTGTTCCGGCGCATCTTAAAGATGCGCACTACCCAGGCGCGAAGCGGCTTGGAGCAGGCAAAGGATATTTATATCCTCACGGCTATGACGGGCACTACGTGGAGCAGGTCTATCTGCCTGGCCAAAAGTCTTATTACCAGCCTTCTGATGAAGGCTTTGAACATATCATAAAGAACAGATTGCATAGGAGACGCCATGGATAACCTTTTAACAATGGGTGCACTATTGATTTTGGGCCTTGTTGCCGGTTTCGGTTTAGCTACGGTCTGGAAAAAGGGTGCTGCGGAGAGAAAGCTTAAAGAGGCCGAGGATATGGCCGTAAAGCGTATAGAGCAGGCGGAAAAGGAAGCTGAAACAATCAAGAAAGAGACCGACCTTGAAGCGAAGGACCGTATCCTTCAGGCAAAGGCCGAAATGGAACAGGAGCTTAAGGAGAGGCGTAAGGAGCTGACACAGGCTGAGCGCCGCATCTACCAGAAGGAGGAAAACCTGGAGCGTAAGTCGAACAATCTCGAAAAACGCGAGCAGGAGTTTGTAAGCAGGGATAAAGAATATCAGAAAAAAGAAAGCATTCTGGCCGAGAAGATTTCGCAGGCCGACGAAGTGGTGATAAAGCAAAGAGCCGCTCTTGAACGTATATCCGGACTTTCCAGCGAAGAGGCTCGAAAGGAATTTCTCAGCTTGGTTGAGGAAGAAAGCCGGCTCGAGGCAGCAAGGCTTGCAAAGCGTATCGAGGATGAAGCCGTCGAAAGTGCTAAAAAGAAGAGCAAGGAGATAGTAAGCCTGGCTATACAGAGATATGCAAGCGACTATGTGGCGGATGTTACGGTGTCGGCCGTAAGTCTTCCTTCAGATGAGATGAAGGGGCGTATTATAGGCCGCGAGGGAAGAAATATCCGGGCGTTGGAGGCTGCTACCGGTGTAGACGTGATTATTGACGATACTCCGGAGTCGGTAGTGCTGTCGGCCTTCGATCCTGTCAGACGGCAGGTTGCCAGGATAGCCCTCGAAAAACTTATCTCGGACGGCCGGATTCACCCGGCAAGAATAGAGGAAGTCGTCGAAAAAACAGCAAATGAGATAGAGGCTGTCATAAAGGAAGAGGGTGAGAAAACAGTTTTCGATCTTGGACTTCATGCCATTCATCCCGAACTGGTCAAGCTTATCGGCAGGCTTAAGTACAGAACGTCTTATGCTCAGAATGTTCTGCAGCACTCTCGTGAGGTAGCTTATTTCGCCGGTATAATGGCGGCTGAGTTGGGAGTAAACGTGAAAGTTGCCAAAAGAGCGGGGTTACTGCACGACATAGGCAAGGCTGTTGACCATGAGCTGGAAGGCACCCATATGTCTATCGGAGAGGACCTTGCTAAGAAATACGGAGAAAAAGCCATTGTTCTTAACGCTATCCTTTCTCACCATGGTGATGTGGAGCCTAACTCTGTAGAGTCGGCGCTTGTAGCGGTGGCTGATGCGCTTTCAGCAGCCAGGCCGGGGGCCAGGCGTGAAAGTCTTGAAAACTACATGAAACGCCTTGAAAAATTAGAAGAAATGGCCAAGTCGTGTGAGGGTGTGGAGAACTGCTATGCGATCCAGGCCGGCCGTGAGGTAAGAGTGATGGTGAAGCCTGAGAATAACTCTGACGAAGCCTGTTTTCTTATGTCCAAGGATCTTGCAAAGCGAATTGAAAGCGAAATGACATATCCCGGCCAGATCAAGGTGACGGTTATACGGGAATCCAGGTTTGTGGAATATGCAAAGTAGGCGAAGGATGAATTTTGAGCTTTTAATTGTGAATTTTAAAGGGTGAATGGGGAAGGGCGGCTTGCCGGGGCAAGCCTGGTCAGGTTAGATGACAATATTTTTTGCTGGTGATATAGTGGGTTCGCCTGGACGCAAGGCGCTTAGGGAATACCTTCCGGGTATTGTCTCAAAGTACAATGTCGATTTTGTGATCGCAAACGGTGAAAATGCTGCAGGTGGATTTGGTATTACACGGAGCATTGCCGACCAGATCTTTGCGGCCGGTGTTCATTTAATCACATCTGGCAACCATATCTGGGACAAAAAGGATGTGCTGGGTTTTATCGATAGCGAGCCAAGACTTCTCAGGCCGGCAAACTATCCCTATGGTGTGCCGGGTCTGGGTTTTGGCGTATTTGTGACGCCGACCGGTGGAAAGTTGGGGGTTTTGAATCTTGCCGGCAGGGTTTTCATGCCTGCAATCGATTGTCCGTTTCAGTATGTAATGAAAAACATGGATCGGATGCTTAGGGAGACAAAAGTATTGGTTATAGATTTCCATGCCGAGGCCACTTCAGAAAAAATAGCTTTTGCAAGAATGGTTGACGGCCGCGCAACAGCCGTAATCGGTACCCATACCCATGTTCAAACCGCCGATGAAAGGCTGCTTCCAGGGGGAACCGCTTACATAAGTGACGCCGGAATGACCGGCCCGGTGGAATCGGTTATTGGTACCGAACCTGATATTATAATTGATAAGTTTCTTACACAGCTGCCCCGGCGCTTTGAAGTCGCCAAAGGTCCCAGGCGGTTGGACGGTGTGGTTCTAAACCTGGACGAAAAGACCGGCAGAGCGCTCGAAATTCAACGGGTAAGTCTATCAAAGTGATAACGTTCATTCGAGACTGCGGTCGTAGAGCCTCTTTTTCGACAGACCATAAGTTGAGGATATTTTGCGGGCCGCGTCTTTTCTTGAAACACCGGTTTGCATAAGCGTTTTCATTTCGGCAAGAGCCTCGTCTTCGGAAACGGGCTCTGACTTTGTCCGTCCCTCAATAACTACAACAAACTCGCCTGCCACTGTGCTGTTGTCCAACTGATCTATAACCGATGAAATAGTGCCGCGTAGAATCTCTTCGTGCAGCTTTGTAAGTTCCCTTGCTACAACTGCTTTTCTGTCAGCTCCGAAAATACTCTCCATATCAACCAGGGTATCCATAACTCTGTGCGGAGCTTCATAGAAGATCAGTGTCTCGCGCTTTATGGCAAGTTCGGATAAAAACTTTCGTCTTTGCGAGGCTTTCGGAGGAAGAAAGCCGATAAATGTAAATGATTCCGTGGGAAGTCCCGAGATTGAGAGCGCGGCAATCATTGCAGACGGGCCGGGTACCGGCATCACGTTCATCGCTTTCTCAAGTGCACGCCTAACAAGTACGGATCCGGGGTCTGAGATGCCTGGGGTGCCGGCATCCGAGATAAGCGCAACGTCTTTATCGTTAAGCAGATGTGCCAGCACTTCTTCGGCCTTCACCTTCTCTTTTGCTCCCCAGTAGCTGATCATCGGGGTTTTAATATCGAAATGGGTCAGAAGTTTTCTGGATCGGCGTGTGTCTTCGGCAGCGATAAGATCGACCTCTTTAAGAACTCTGAGAGATCTTAGCGTCATATCTTCAAGGTTGCCTATAGGTGTTGATACTATGTAGAGGATTCCGGACATTAAAGTTAAGTTTAACAGTTCACATTAGCAGGAGTTACGGGCCGGTTTAATTGGTATACGCCACTAATAGTTTCTATACCTGTTGGTTATAGGGTAACGCCGGTCCCGGCCAAAGGCCCGGTGAGTTATTTTTATTCCTGGTGGAGCTTGTCTCCGCTTATACTCTGAAAGGTCGATCAACCGAACGACCCTGGCTGCACACTCCGGGTGACACTCGGAGTTTACTATCTCTTCAAGGCTTTTATCTTCTTCTATGTAAGCCTTAAGCACCGGATCCAGAACGTCATAAGGAGGAAGAGAGTCGGTATCTTTCTGCCCGGCTTTTAGCTCGGCTGTCGGGGGTTTAAGAAGTATGCTATCTGGGATCCGGTTTTTTTTACGACCGGTGCGGTTTCGCCATGAGCATAAATCATAGACAAGGGTTTTTGGCACATCCTTTATTACCGCGAACCCGCCGGCCATATCGCCGTAAAGAGTTGCGTAACCCACACTCATTTCGGACTTATTGCCGGTTGTAAGCACAAGCCACCCGAACTTGTTGGATAGCGCCATGACCAGGGTCCCCCGGATTCTTGCTTGAAGATTCTCTTCTGTGATATCAGGCTTTCTTCCCTTAAAAAACGGTTCAAGCAGCAGCTTGTGTTGATTAAAAAGATCTGTAATCGGAATTTCTTCCATAGAAATTTTCAGGTTTTCAGCAAGCGCATAAGCATCCCGTCTGCTTTGGTTGGATGTGAAGCAGGACGGCAAAAATATGCCGTGCACATTGTTTGGCTCCAGGGCATCCACTGCTATTGAGGCCACAAGTGAGGAGTCGATTCCACCGGAGATAGCGACCAGAACGTCTTTAAAGCCGTTCTTCCGGGTGTAATCCCTGGTCCCAAGAACCAACGCTTGATAAACTTCCTTAACCATGCCGGAATTCTTTGAAGGACCTTTATTGAAATCCCTAGAAACAATCTTCGAAATAATGGTGGAAACAGGTGGCCTGTCGATTTTACCGGCACCTCTTTGAAGAACTATCGGTTCAAGCCAGTCCTCTGTCTGGTTCCAAGGTGCTTTTTTAGACCTGGCCTTAAGGACACTACTTAGATCAAGGTCTACAGTATAGATGTCTTCCTCAAACTGAGGCGCCAGAAGCAGGGTTTTACCTGTATGGCTTATTACCATGCTGCCACCGTCAAAAACCAGTTCATCCTGTCCGCCTACGGTGTTTACATAGGCGATACAAGCGGTATTTGCTCTGGAGAGGCCGGCAAGGTGTTTTCTGCGTTTATAGATCTTGCCTATATGATAGGGCGAGGCGTTTATATTTACGATCAATACGGCTCCGGCCTCTGCTTGAATACGGGCGGGGCCTTCGGGATACCAGATATCCTCACATATGGTTACTCCGAAGCGTACTCCTCTGTGCTCATAAACAGGACACTGCTGTCCCGGCTGAAAATATCTGACCTCGTCGAACACTCCGTAGTTTGGAAGATGAATTTTGTGGTAGACATCTACCACCCGGCCTCCGGCCATAACTGCCGCGGCATTGTAGAGAGGCGGTCCTCCTGTTTCGCCGCCTGATGCAAAACCTATAACCACCGCTATTTGCCTGGAGTAAGGTGCAATACGTTTAACAAGATCCTGGTTGTCCTTGATAAAGCTCGGCTTAAGCAACAGGTCTTCCGGAGGATAACCGGTTATTGCCAGCTCAGGAAAGGCCACCAGGTCGACTCCGAGTTTTCGGGCAACCCTGATGTAGTGAATTATCTTTTTTGTATTGGCCTCAAGGTCTCCTACCGTGGGATTGATCTGGGCCAATGCCAGGCGAAAAGGCCTGCCGCCAACCTCCTCGGGCAATGATCTGCGCTGGCGGCTCATCCGTGCTGGCCTGTCTCTTCGATCTTCACCTTTGCCACCCTTTTCCCGTCCATGTTAACTATAGTCAGCCTGTAGGGTGAAACATCTACGGTCTCTCCTCCACGAGGTATTTTCTGAAGTTCGGCCAGTATAAAGCCTCCAAGAGTTTCGTAGTCCCCGGAATCGGGCAGGTCGATCTTGTGATCTTCTTTTAAGTCCCGTATCGAAATGCTTGCATCCGCGATCAGCGCCCCGCCTCGGACGCGCTGTACTGGTGATTCCTCATCGTACTCATCTTTTATCTCGCCTACTAGTTCCTCTATCAGGTCCTCAAGTGTAACTATGCCTGCCACACCGCCGTACTCGTTAAGAACAATGGCGATATGGGTTCTGCCACGCTGCATTACTTTCAGCATATGGCTGATTTTGATCGACTCCGGAACAAAGTAGGCCTTGTGCAGAAGATCCCTGAGCTTCGGATTTTTGTTCTGCGCAAGCTGGGTAAGGAGGTCTTTCTGGTAAAGAATTCCTTTAATGTTATTTGCATCTTTTTCATAAACAGGGTAGCGTGAATAATGCTCTGTAGTGATCAGTTTAAGTATTTCATCCATCGGAGTTTCCATTTCTACAGCCACCATCTGTGTGGCCGGAACGAGAACCTCCTTTGCCGATATATCGGAAAACTCAAACGCGCTGTGGATAAGTTTCTGTTCTGTCTCCTCGAAGATGCCCTGTTCTCTGCCCTCCTGTATTATCTGCTTAAGCTCCTCTTCGGAGAAAAACGCATGTTTTCCGGCTGAAGGAATACCAAAGGGTTTCAGAAGCAGGTTGGTGCAGAAGGAGAGAAAATCGGCAACATGCGAAGCCGCCCATGAAAAATAGCTTATCGGGCGGGATATCCTTAGAGCTACCCCTTCGGGATTTCGTAGCGCTATGGATTTCGGAGCAAGCTCGCCCAGAATAAGCGAAAAAAATGTGATAAGCACCACCACGACGCCGATGGAAACAGGACCTGCAGCTTCCTTTATAAATGCGACCGGAACCTTCTGAATTGCCGGTTTAAGCCGCTCTACAGCTGCTGCTCCGCCTACGCCTGAGGCCATTGCTCCCAGAAGTGTCACGCCGATTTGTACAGTAGCCATAAAACGGTCCGGGTCTTTCTGTATCTCTTCGAGTAGACGGGCTTTTGAATCGCCCTGCTCAGCCAGTTCTTTTATGCGCGTTTTTCTGGCAGTTATTACTGCAATTTCGCTTCCGGCGAAAAAGCCGTTTAACAGGATGAAAATGAAGATAAGAAGGATCTCTAGCCACATAATATGGATACTGAATGCTTTCTCAAATTCTACAATGAGTCTTCTTTTTATGCAATGCCTGCTCTGGTGCGGCCCGCTCGGCGGCTTTTATTACCGTTAGAAGCGGTACACCATGCTTTGTGGCTGCTTTGCTGCAGTCAAGGTACTCAGGAGTTCTCTTGATAATCCTACCCTCAAGAGATCCGAACTTGACCCGGATAACTCCATAACGGGTCTTAACCTTGACTATCTTGCGCTCAAGTATGCGTCGGCCTGCGCCGTAAACGCGGACTCCAAAGGTTGTTGTTTCCTTAAGTATAATAGCGGTAATGCTGTTGATAACCTCCAGCTTGCATATGGCGCTCAGCCGGACAGCAGGCCTTGATTTTTTCATAATAATCGGAGTCAAAAACAGATCAAGGGCTCCTGCCTCCAGGAGTTTGTCCATCAAATGCTCGTAAACCCTCGGATCCATATCGTCTATATTTGTCTCTACCAGGATGACTTCATCGTCGATCTCTATTTGAGGGGATTCTCCTATTAAAATTCTTAAAATATTTGAACGGCCCGGAGGGTCAAGGCTTCCAGCGCCGGCTCCTATGAGTTTAAGCTCCATCTCAGGAAGTCTGCCGAAATCCCGGCATAGCGTGGAGACGATGGCTGCGCCGGTCGGAGTAGCAAGCTCGTGTTTTGCATCCAATGCGTAGATCGGAACCCCTTTTAGCAGCTCTGCCGTGGCCGGTGCAGGTACAGGAAGAATACCGTGCTCTGTTTTAACCAGAGATCCTCCGGTATTAATCTTGGAGGCCGAAATAAATTCAATGCCGAAAAAATCAAGCCCTGTTACAGAGCCTACAACATCTAAAAGGCAATCAACTGCGCCCAGTTCGTGAAGACGGACACTACGAATATTTTTTGCATGAACCGAGGCCTCGGCTTCGAATATTCTTTTCATTATCGCCAGTGAATCCGTTTTTATCCCGGTCTTCAGGCTGCTTTCGGCAATAATGCGTCTGACATCCAGCCACTTTCTTATAGGCTGGGCTCCTGCAACTATATCCACCTTTGTGGCCTCAAGACCGCCTCTGGTCACTTTTCGTGCCTTAATGGAATAACCCTTTAAGCCAAGCTTACGAAGTTCTCTTTTTAAGCGGGAGATAGGTAGCCCTGCGTCTATCAAGGCGCCCAGCATCATATCGCCACTAATACCGCAAGAGCAGTCTATGTAGCAGGTTTTTCTATATTCCGTTAGCATACTTTGTTCCACATGTTTTATAATTATACCCAAGTTAAGCTGTTTCTCGCGAAGAAAGATGCTGAGACTAAGGAGGTTAGAGTGCATAAACTGGTTTTGTTGAGACATGGCGAAAGCCTCTGGAACCTGGCAAACAGGTTTACAGGCTGGACTGATGTCGGCCTTTCCGACAAAGGTGTAAGTGAAGCGCACGCTGCAGCAAAGGTGCTTAAGGAAGGCGGCTATACTTTTGATACAGCATATACTTCTGTTTTAAAGCGGGCGATAAAAACACTTTGGATAGTTCTTGAAGATATGGACCTTATGTGGATACCGGTTCACAGGTCATGGCGCTTAAATGAAAGGCACTACGGTGCGCTCCAGGGCCTAAACAAGTTGGAGACTGTCGAAAAGTATGGTGAAGAACAGGTGCTTGTCTGGAGAAGAAGTTTTTCAACTCCACCACCGGCTCTTACTACGGATGATGAGCGGTATCCTGGACGTGATCCCCGTTTTCAAAGCGTTGAGAAGACTGAAATTCCGCTTGCCGAATCACTTAAGGATACGATAAACAGGTTTCTTCCGCATTGGCACAATGTTATAGCTCCTTCAATCAAGGAAGGTAAAAAAGTGATTATCGCAGCCCATGGAAACAGTCTGCGGGCCCTGGTGAAATACCTGGACGACGTATCCGAAGAAGAAATCGTCAACCTTAACATACCAACCGGCATTCCGCTTGTATATGAGCTGGATAAAGAATTAAAACCACTTGGGCATTACTACCTTGGAGACCAGGAAGCACTTAAAAAAGCGGTTGAGTCGGTGGCAAAACAGACAAGCAGAAAATAACGGCAATGGTTCTGACAAGTGACGACTCTTATTCTTCCAGTATAAAGCCTGTTCCGTGGCAGAGCGTACACTCAATGTCCGGGTTGCACTGACAGTCGTTCCAATCCTCTTCTGTTTGGGTGCCTCTCCACTCGCTGTCACACACGCAGGTTCCAGGAAGAGTCTTTTCCCCCCTGCACATGGGGCATTCCTTTTGTTTCTTTTCAGCCATTTACAACACCTCCTTCAGAAGTATGTTCCCAATCTAGCAGAAGTATGACTGGCTGTCAAACAGGTGAAAGCCACCTGTCAAGCCATGGTGACTGTCATTTTCTCCGCCCTTCAAGCTCAAGAAGAAACTGTTTGATATGAGTTCCGGGGCAATACCCTCCCAGCCCGCCACTGGATAAAACAACTCTATGACATGGAAATATCAGGGGTATTGGATTTTTTTCAAGCGCGTTTCCCACGGCACGAGCCGCTTTGGGATACCCTGCCTGTTGTGCAAGCCATGCGTAACTTTGTGTTCTGCCGTAAGGTATTTTTTTAAGGGATTTCCATATGTCTAATTGAAAACGCGTGCCTTTTAGAAAGTATGTAGGGTAGGTGAACTTTACCGGTATGCCCTCAAAGTATTGGTCCATTTCGTGCTTAATTAAAGGAGGTAAAGTCTTTTGGGGTATATCCTCTATTGCTACAGGAAATATGTCCTCTTTTCCGCTGATGAGTATTCTAACAACAGCATTGTTGATGAAAAACAGACAGATATGGATCGGCGGGTAGTTTACCAGGCAGTAGTAGTCAGCCGTTGCAGCTGTATGAGGCTCAGTTGTCTGTGCCGAGATTTGTACCTTCGTCGTCTTCATAGAATTCGTCACTGTAAGTTTCCTCTATTATTTTATCGAATGTTTCCCCGCACTCAATACATTGCCAGTGTAGTATGGTCCAGATGCTTTGATCAATTCCAAGCTCAGAGGGTTCAAGCGCCTGCAACAGATTTCCTCCGCAAAAAGGGCAGGTAATAGGGTCTTTTAACATTTTAGTTCGATCTGGGCCGTATAATAAAGTTGGATGTCAAGAAGACACCTTACGACAAAAAGTTGACATAATATGCGCTTTTAGTATATGTTAAGTTGTTATGGTTACTGTACTTTTAAGCTTAGGGTCAAATCAAGGTGACCGCATAAAACAATGCCGTGGAGCCATTGAGCATATCAAGGAAAGGTTCCCTGCGGAGATAAAAAAGGTTTCTTCGTTTTATGAAACCCAGGCTATGGGCCCTGCTGATCAAAAAGACTACATCAACATGGCGCTTGAAATCCAGACCGATCTACCGCCAATGTCGCTTTTGCGTGCTATAAGGGAAGTTGAGACATTGATGGGGCGGCGAAAACTGGTTAAATGGGGTTCCAGAGATATTGATATCGATATACTGCTCTATGACGATCTTGTTATGCGCTCTGATAACCTTACCATACCTCATCTGCTTATGCATGAAAGAATGTTTGTATTAGAACCGCTTGCCGAAATAGTGCCAAACGTTGTTCATCCGCTGACAAAAAAAACTATTTCGCAGATGGCAAAAAAATGTAAAGACCCGCTCTGGGTTAAAAAACTCGATATAAAATAAACCATAATCTCATTGTAATAGTCGGTCCCACCGCTTCCGGCAAGACGGCTCTGGCTGTGCAACTGGCTCGTCTGCTCAACTCCGGAAGCTCTTCTAAAAAAAGCCTTAAAAAGATCTTTAAAAAAACTTATGAAATTATATCTGTCGACTCACGCCAAGTTTACAGGGGCATGGATATCGGCACCGGCAAGGATCTTCATGAGTACGGGACAGGCAGGAGTAAGGTTCCATATCATCTAATAGACATAGTGGATCCCTCCACCGATTTCAGCCTTTTTGACTACCAGCAACATGCGTTTAGATGTATAACAGAGCTTAATGACAGGGACGTTGTTCCGATTCTATGCGGTGGTACGGGCCTTTACCTTGATGCTGTACTAAGAGGATATAAGATGGTCAAAGCGCCGGAAAACCCGGAACTACGCCTGGAACTTCAGCCCCTTTCTCTTGAAGAGTTAAAGGGAAGGCTTATCAAACTAAAGCCTGACTATCACACCACCAGTGATTTCAAAAAAAGAGAGCGGCTGGTGCGCGCTATAGAAATAGCTGAATATTCACGTGCAAACCCTGTTTTCAACGGGCCGTACCCACGTATTAAACCTCTTATAATAGGAATTTCATGGCCACGCAGGGAGCTTCGGGAGCGGATAAAAACCCGTCTCCACCAACGTCTTGAGCAGGGTATGATAGAAGAGGTGGAGAACCTTCACAACAAGGGTCTTAGCTGGGAAAAACTCCATTCTTTCGGTCTTGAGTACCGGTTTGTGGCCGCTTTCCTGCAGGGAAAAACCAGCCGTAACGAGATGTTTCAGAAGTTGAATACGGCTATTTGCCGGTTTGCTAAAAGACAAGAGACATGGTTTCGGGGTATGGAGCGAAAGGGCCTAAAAATCCACTGGGTGGAACGCGGTGTTCCGGATGTTTCCTACTCTATTATTGCCTCTCACTTCCGGATAAATTCATAAAGGCTCTAAAAAAGTTGTCTTCTGTATTTTTTAATCCTTGCACCGAAACTCCGCAAGCCGGTACTATATGAAGTGCGCAGTAATAAAATAATATTATTTCAGGCGAATTCTGGGAGGAATATTACGCATGAAAAAATTCGGTGGACACGTACTGTTTTTGGATAGAAGCGATATAAATACTGACGATATAATTCCGGCTAAATACCTTACCGAAATATCGAAAGAGGCACTGAAACCGCACCTTTTCGAGGACCTGAATCTTAAGGGGTTTGATCATGCCTCAAAGCAGTTGCGTTTGTCTGCAGCAGGAGTGATCGTGACACGAGCCAACTTCGGCTGTGGATCATCGAGGGAACATGCGGCATGGGTTTTAGAGGTTAACGGCATAACTGCTGTTATAGCGCCGAGTTTCGCTCGGATCTTCCGACAGAATATGTTTAACTGCGGTATGTTGGCTATTGAGGTTGATGATACTGTAATTGAGCGTTTATTTGAACACGAACGGCAAGAAACAGTGATAAGCTTCGATCTTCAGGCTGATTGTTTCACCGTCACTTCCGAAAATAAGGAAGAAGAAACTTTCAGCTTTAAGCTGTCTGAGTTCGACAGAACCCTTGTTGAAGCCGAGGGTTGGGTTGGGTTTGCTGCGTCAAGATACTGATCAAAGAAATAATTGTCAATCGGGGAAAAAATGAAAAAAAATATTATCAATGTTGCTCTTGTAGGATTTGGAACCGTCGGGTCCGGCCTTGTCTCGATAATGTTGGACCCTGCAAGTGAACTTTCAAAAAAACTGGGTTTTAACCTCAGGCTTGCAAAGATAGTGGATAAGGATATTGTTCGTGATCGCGGCATCACTCTACCTGAAGGCATTTTAACAACGGATGTCTCAGATGTAGTGCAGAACCCGGATATAGATATACTGGTTGAGCTTGTGGGTGGCACCGGTTTTGCCAAAGACCTGACCATCGCCGCCATTAAAGCCGGTAAGCATGTGGTGACGGCCAACAAGGCTCTGCTTGCGCTCGAGGGTAGTGATATTTTTACGGCTGCTGAGCAAGCAGGCGTAGAGGTTGGTTTTGAGGCATCGGTAGCCGGCGGCATTCCGATAATCAAGGTGATGAAAGAGGGACTGGTCGGCAATCGTATTTTTTCAGTCTATGGAATCATAAATGGAACGGCCAACTATATACTTTCGAAAATGACAAGTGAAGGAGTCTCTTTTTCGGATGTGCTTTCCGAGGCACAGAAGTTCGGCTATGCTGAAGCGGACCCCACCTTTGATGTCGAAGGTGTGGATTCAGCCCATAAACTTGCTATTTTAGCCAGCCTGGCTTTCGGTATACCGCTTTCTTATGATCAGCTATATACAGAGGGTATCTCAAAGATTACACCTCTGGATATAGCTTTTGCCTCGGAGTTCGGATATAGGATTAAGTTGCTGGCGATCGCTAAATCCGATGGTCAACAGGTAGAGTTAAGGGTGCATCCCACAATGCTGCCAAAGACTCAGATGCTGGCCAAGGTTGACGGAGTATACAATGCTCTTTACGTGGAAGGAGACGCTGTGGGAGCCACGATGTATTATGGTCGTGGCGCAGGAGACCGTCCAACCGGAAGCGCTGTGCTGGCCGATATTGTGGATATAGCCAGAAACATAAGGTCAGATGCTGTTAACAGGGTCCCAGCCTTTGGACGGCCAGCAGATGAAGCACTGCCCGTTAAGAAGATGAACGACGTTTCTTCACGTTACTATTTCCGCTTTTCCGTCCATGACAAACCCGGGGTGCTGTCAAAAATTGCAGGCGTGCTTGGTGAGCATAATATCAGTATAGAGTCTGTGATACAGAAAGGCAGAAAAGAGGGTGGTTCGGTACCCTTGGTTATCCTTACCCACGAAGCCCTTGAAGACAACGTCTTAAAGGCAATGTCGGAAATCAGCTCGCTTCAGGTTGTAGACGAAGGCGCTATAATGATACGAGTGGAGGCTGGTGAAAATTAGGTTTTATTGTTTGAGCTAAAGCTTCCAACTAGAGCAAAAATTGACAACAAATTCGATGATAGGTTAAGATTTTCCACCAAATTCGTGCCCAGATAGCTCAGTCGGTAGAGCAGAGGACTGAAAATCCTCGTGTCGGCGGTTCAATTCCGTCTCTGGGCACCATATTTTTTTACCCGCCTCCATAATGTATCCGAATATTTTCAGACAATATGATATCCGTGGCACAGTTGGCCTGGATCTGGACCCAAAGACAGCAGAGCTGATAGGAAAGGCTATTGGCACAACAATCCTTAGGTCCGGAGGTGGCTCTGTTGCGGTCGGACGTGACTGCCGCCTGTCTTCCGGCGATCTTGGAAAAGCGTTAATGGATGGCCTGCTATCAACCGGAACTGATCTGTTGGATATTGGGCTTTCAACCACACCGTTGCTTTATTATTCTGTTTTCACCAGGCCTGTTGATGGTGGAGTTATGATAACAGGCAGTCACAACCCTCCGGACATGAACGGCTTCAAAATTCTTATAGGGCGTGACACTATCCATGGTGAAGAAATACAGAAGCTGCTTAAGCTCATAGAGGCCGAAGATTTTGAACACGGTGCGGGGAATCTCAAGGAAGAAGACTTAATAGCATCTTACTGTGAACAGGTTAAATCTTCTGTAAATATCCGGCCTGGTATTCGTGTCGGCCTGGATTTTGGTAACGGCACAGGTGCGCTCACCACAATTCCTGTACTGGAGCAACTTGGGTGTGAGGTCCATTCTCTTTTTCAGGAGCCTGATGGAAGTTTTCCTAACCACCATCCTGACCCTACGGTTGTCAGTAATTTGAAGAGTCTAAAAAAGCTTGTGATCGAGAAAGAGCTGGACCTGGGCATAGCCTATGACGGAGATGCCGATCGTCTTGGAGTTTTGGATGAGAGGGGAAACGTTATTTTTGGTGATATGCTGATGGTGCTCTATGCCAGGCAGCTTTTGAAGAAACATCCCGGAGCTGCTGTTATAGGCGAGGTAAAATGCTCCCATCGCATGTACAACGATATAACAGCGCATGGCGGACGTGCCATAATGTGGAAAACAGGCCACTCACTTATAAAGGAAAAACTTAAGGAAGAAAATGCTCTTCTGGCAGGTGAAATGAGCGGCCATGTATTTTTCCGTGACAGGTACTTCGGGTTCGACGACGCCTGTTATGCAACACTGCGCCTGCTCGAGATTCTTTCGGATGACAGTTCAACTATCCTAAGACTTTCAGAGCGGCTCTCGGATATTCCTCCGGCTGTAAGCACGCCGGAGATACGTCTGGAGTGCCCGGATAATATTAAGTTTGGCGTAGTGGACAAAGCCGTCCGGCATTTTCGCAAGCGTTACGAAACAATAACCGTGGATGGAATCAGAATCCTATTTAAAAACGGATGGGGCCTTATAAGGGTTTCGAACACACAGCCGGTAATTGTACTTAGATTCGAAGCCACCTCGCCGGCAGACCTAAAAAAATACCGGCAGGAAGTTGCTGACTTCCTGGAAAATGAGGGAGTTTCTGTTCATGACGTTCAGGAGGAAACCACTTGATATCCAGCCTGTTTTACAGCACCTTCAAGTTGTTCTTTCGAGGTCTTGGCGCTTTCGTAATCTACCGTAATGTTTCCTGTCGGCAGATCCACGGCAACATCCTTTACACCACCCAGAGCCTTCAATTCTTTGGTAACGCGCATCACACAGTGTTGACATGTCATGCCGGTTGCTTTAATGACATCACGATCCATAATAGTAAATCTCCTTTACAGTTTAATTTAAAATTTAAAGTGAACAGGTAATTCTAATACCAGGTTAATCTTAACACATTATTGACCATATCCCTAATAAAATGTTAGAAACATAAGGTTTAAGCCCGAGTGGCGGAATTGGTAGACGCAAGGGACTTAAAATCCCTCGACCCTATCGGTCGTGCCGGTTCGATTCCGGCCTCGGGCACCAGTTATAAAAAGCGGATGGATCAAAGCGAATCAACATTTTTCTTGACTTTGTATGTAAACACATATTATGCTCGCCGGATCAGCGTTTTAAACGCTGTATTTTAATTTTGTGGAGGTTGAATCAGGTATGGCAAAACTGAACAAAACCCAAGTAATTACCGAAGTAGCTCAAGCTCTTGATATATCAAAAGCTGAGTCCAAAAAATATCTCGAGACACTAATCGATGTGGTTACTAAAGCTCTAAGCAAAGGCAAAGAGAGGAAGGTCGCGATAAGCGGTTTTGCTAACTTTGAGCTTAAGTCGAGAAAAGCCCGTACGGGAAGAAACCCTGCTACAGGCGAAAAAATCAAAATCCCTGCTAAAAAAGTACTCAAAATTACTCCACTAAAGGCATTTAAAGACACAGTGATTCCCGCTAAAAAATAATACAACTAAACAATCAACCGGCAGAGCGGTGTGAGGAATGAGGAGTACTAATCAACGTATTTTTTATTTTTCTTTTTTTAAATAACTCCTCATTCCTCATCGTATATCTGCAACCGGGCAAGAAGTGTCGGCTTACTTCTGAAAAATACGAGGAAATTTTATGACGGCAAAAGACATAATGACCAGAGACGTCATTACTGTAAAACCAGGTACATCAATTGAAGAGCTCTCAAACAGCCTGGCAGATAACCGCATCAGTGGCACACCAGTGGTAAGTGATGACGGATTGCTTGTTGGAATCGTGACGGAAAAGGATTTGATCAGACAGAACTCACGCCTGCATATTCCCACGTTTTTCAGGATTTTCGACGCAGTCATTACATTTGACAGGCCGGGCGAAATGCTGGATGAAATGAAGCGAATGGCGGCCACCACAGTGGATGAAATATGCACCAAGGACGTGGTCACTATTGAACCAGATACCACTGTCTCTGAAATCGCAACCATAATGACAGATAAAAACGTACACCTGCTTCCTGTGGTTGAGGCTGGTGAAATCGTCGGTATTATAGGCAAGGCCGATATGGTGCGTGCTCTTTCCTCAAAAACTGATAAAGGTTAAAATACCATGTGCAAGGCTTTCATAAAAAAGATATACGGTCAGACGAATTTGCTTGTTCCAAAGCCGGCCTGATCAGGCTTTTTGCAGAAGACGAAGCTGCTATGCTCAAGATAGGCAGGCAGCTTGGCAGACAGCTTCAACCTGGAGACGTGGTCTGTCTGTATGGATGCCTGGGTGCCGGCAAAACAACTCTTGCTAAAGCGATAGCATCATCCCTCGATATACCAGAGCGCGAGATAACCAGCGCAAGTTTTACCATAATTGCTGAACATTACGGCCGTTTGCCGTTCTATCACGTGGATTTATACAGATTGGAAGACGGTGGTGTCGAAGGTATCGGAGTAGAGGAGTGTTTCGATCATGACGGAATCACGGTAATAGAATGGCCGGAGCGTGGAGAATCAATAATACCGGAAGAAAGAATAAACGTACGCATAAATATTGAACAAGCGGGGAGGACTCTTGAAATCGAATCCCTGAAGCCGCTTTCTTTTTAAACTTTTTTTAAAAAAAATTTAGAAAAAATTTAGAAAATTTTTAGAAAAAACTTTTAGAAAAAATTATATGAGCAGAGAAACCATGAAGCGTGTAGGTGTTATCACAAAGAAAGACAGTTCCAAGGCTGTGGAAATGGTAGGGGAACTTCTGCCGTGGTTAAGAAAACACGGCTATGAGCCGGTTGTGGAAGATGATGCTGCCCGTGCGCTTAACACATCCGGGTACCGGCGTTCCGAGATTTCGGCGATATCCGACGTAATAATAGTATTTGGAGGCGACGGCACGCTCTTGTCCGCCACACGGCTTGTGGAGGGCAGGGGGATACCTATTCTAGGTGTTAATCTGGGTGGACTGGGTTTTATGGCAGAAGCGCCTATGGAGGAGATGCGCTCAGCTGTAGAAAAGGCCCTGACGGGCCGCTGTAGTGTCGAGGAACGTGTGATGCTTACAGCATGCGTACACAGAAAGGGTGAAAAAATTTCTCAATGCAGTGTTCTAAATGATGTTGTGATAAATAAGAGCGTCCCCGCACGTATTATTCACATAGAGACCGCTGTCGACGGCCAGCATCTTACAACATTCAACGCCGATGGCCTGATAGTTTCGACTCCCACCGGCTCCACGGCTTACTCGCTTTCGGCAGGTGGCCCTATCTTATACCCTACGTTAGGGTGCCTGCTTCTTACCCCCATATGCCCGCACGCTCTTGCCAACCGTCCCATAGTGCTTCCGGATAGTGTAACCATTACAGCCGCAATTACAGCCGACGAAGATGTTTTCCTGACTATGGACGGACAGGTAAGCTTTTCACTGCATCCCGGTGATATGGTGGAGGTGGTAAAATCCAAGCATACCACCCGGCTTTTGATTCCGCACGAACGCGATTATTTCCGGATATTACGTACAAAACTAAAGTGGGGAGAGCGTTGAAAATAGTGGAGCAGAAAGATATAGTTCGGGAGATTCATCATGCATTTAAATTCTATCATGCACTTGGAGTTGAATCTGTTCCAATAGAAGTGTTGGAACAATTAAACTCAATTGTAGGAAAGGAAAAATCCTCAGCAGATATTCCAATACCTGACCTGCCCGACTCCTGTCCAGCCCCGGGTGATGAAACACTCAAGGAGAAACAGCTCTTCGAACTTAGGGCCACGATAGGCGATTGTCATCGTTGCGGACTTGCCGCTAAACGCACTCATCTTGTTTTTGGAGCCGGTAATCCATGTGCAAAAGTGATGTTTATCGGTGAGGGACCGGGCAGAGACGAAGATTTGCAGGGACAGCCTTTCGTTGGAGCTGCCGGAGAACTTCTGACAAAAATAATAATGGCTATGGGGTTAAAACGCCGGGAGGTTTATATAGCCAACGTAGTTAAATGCCGGCCACCCGGAAACCGCGATCCAGAGCCGGACGAGGTGGAAACCTGTATTGAATTTTTAAAAAAACAGATTGAAATTATAGCGCCGGGCGTAATTATAGCCCTTGGACGGGTGGCTGCTCAGTCTATTTTTGAAACAGATGAAAAAATAGGTTCCTTAAGAGGCAAATTCCGCCAGTTCCACGGTATCCCGGTGATGCCGACCTATCACCCGGCTTATCTTCTTAGGTACCCAAGGGCAAAAGAGACTGTCTGGAAAGACGTGCAGCAGGTTATGGCTATGCTGGGGGTTAAGGAAAAATAATTTTCACGGCACAAGCAGCGGGGAATCAGAGCTTAAAAGAGGTTAAAAATCAAATGGACTCTTTGTTTCCTTATTCTTTCGACGTTTGAAAGCATGCCGTTAAATTTATTTCTTTGCGATTCCGTACTTTTTTACACGGTAAACAAGCTGCCGCTCGGTAAGGCCCAGGCTGCGTGCCGCACGTGCGTAAATCCAACCGTTTGCTTCGAGGGTTTTTACTATACGCTCTTTTTCGAGCGTTTCAACACTACCTTTAAGCCCGGATGACACAGTGGTCTGACTGTTTCGCATATGCATGGGCAGATCGCTCTGGCAAATGATATTATCTTCGGCTAGCACCACAAGTCTCTCTATGCTGTTTTCGAGTTCCCGTACATTGCCTGGCCAGTTATATTTTGTTAGAGTTTCCAGTGTTTTTACGTCCAGAGAGACCGAACGTCCATTTTCTTTGTTGAAGTGCGTAAGGAAGTATTCTATAAGAATCGGTATATCCTCAAGCCTTTCCCTTAGTGCAGGCAGAAATATCGGGACAACATTCAGTCTATAGTAAAGATCCTCCCTGAAGTTGCCGCTGGACATTGCAGACTCAAGATCACGATTGGTAGCGGCTATTAGGCGTACATCTACGCTTATCGTTTTATTTCCTCCCACACGTTCGAACTCGCGCTCCTGAAGCACTCTTAGAAGTTTAGACTGGAGCTGCGGGGCCAGCTCTGCTACTTCATCAAGAAAAATGGTCCCTCCGTCTGCGTGTTCGAACTTACCTTTCTTGGTCGTGATTGCGCCGGTAAAGGCGCCTTTTTCATGACCGAAAAATTCGGACTCCAGAAGATTCTCGGGTATGGCCGCACAGTTGACTTTAATAAACGGTTTGTCGGCCCGCTCGCTATGGGAATATATAGCCTTTGCTATCAGTTCTTTTCCTGTGCCTGACTCTCCTCGAAGGAGAACCGTGGCGCGGCTTTTGGCCACTTTAAGAACCGTTCTGAAAACTTCCTGCATAGCCTTTGATGATCCTATCAGGTTTCCAAGACGGTACTTGGCCTTAAGTTCCATCCTTAATGATTCTTTTTCCTGTCTTTCGGCGCTTATTAGGTTTTCAAGTCTGACCGTCTGGGCGATAAGCTGAGCCACCATTTTCATCACTCTTAGATCTTCTTCGAATGTAACTTTTGCTTCAAAAAGCCTATCTACGCTTAGAACGCCTAGAACCTCGTTCTTGTCCTTTATCGGGACGCAGAGAAACGAGATATCGCCTTTAAGTATATCGTTGCGGGACTTGGTTTTATTCAGAAACAGCGGTTCGTCCTTTACCAGCGGTATGACCGTTGGTGAACCGGACTTTACAACTTTTCCTACTATTCCTTCTCCTATTCTGTATTTTCCTCGCTTAATCTCCTGGCGTGTCAGCCCGTATGCCGCCGCGATTCTCAGCTCTCCTGTAGTCAGGTCCCTGAGGGTTACGGTTCCACGGTGCATGTCAAGGTAATCACCCAGTATGCGCATGGCTGAGTAAAGCCTTCTGCCAATGGGAGATGTGGCTGCAAGTACCTTGCTTATTTCCAGGAGGGTAATGAGCTCTATATGTCTGGGTCTTGTCAAGGTGGCTCCTGTTTTCTGAGTGGATTTTAAAGGCTATTATCTAAAATAATAGCAGCAACTTGCCAGCATTTAAAAAAAACGGGTGGACAGTTAGTTGTCCACCCGGAAGAAAAGGGAGGTTCAGGTTAGAAAACCAATAAGCCTTCATTCTTGATTGCACAATGCACTATAGAAAATTTATATAGTGTTTTATACATTCATGAAAGAGTTTATAATGCCTCCCGGTCGGTTTCTCCAGTGCGGATTCTGATAGTTTTCTCAACCGGCAGCACAAATATTTTTCCATCGCCTATCTTACCGGTTTTAGCAGCTTCGACTATTTTATCCACCGCCCTGTCGGCCAAATCTTCAGAAATAACCAGTTCTATCTTAATCTTAGGTACAAATGTGACATCATATTCTGCACCTCGATAGAGTTCTACGTGTCCTTTTTGGCGTCCGTAACCCTTTACTTCAGTTACGGTCATGCCTTGAATTTCCAGCTCGTTAAGAGCTGTTTTTACTTCTTCCAACTTGAACGGTTTGATTATCGCCTCAATCTTCTTCATGGAAGTCCTCCTTTAAATTCCTGAGTTACTCGCAGACGGGTGTGTCTGAAAATCGGGGTATGCCACATTTCCGTGTTCGCTAAAGTCGAGCCCCTCAAGTTCCTCTTCTGGCGTGACTCTGAGGCCAATGGTTGATTTGATGGTCTTAAAAAGGATAAACGCTACAGGAAACACCCATAAAAACGCCGCTCCTATTCCGATAAGTTGCACCATGACAACCTTGGCGGAAAAACCGGCGCTGTCGAAAAGACCAGCGCCCAGAGTTCCCCATGCGCCGCATACGCCGTGTACGGATATAGCACCGACCGGGTCATCGATTTTGAGAGTTTTGTCAATGAATACCACAGAAACAACCACCAGAACTCCTGCAATCAAACCGATCAGAACCGAGCTTGAAGGTGTGACGTTCGCACACCCGGCTGTAATTGCCACCAGGCCGGCAAGCGCGCCGTTTAGTGCCATTGAGCCTTCCGGCTTTTTAAACATTATCCATGCTGTGAACATTGCCGATACTGCTCCGGCTGCCGCCGCCAGGTTGGTGTTTGCGGCTATAAGGGCTATATCCGTGTTTGCTGCTGTGGTGCTTCCCGGGTTAAACCCGAACCAGCCGAACCAGAGAATGAATACTCCCAATGCCGCTAATGTCATGTTGTGACCTGGAATAGCCTTGGCTTTTCCATCCGGTCCGTATTTACCTATTCTCGGACCCAGAACCATTGCTCCTGCCAGGGCGGCCCAGCCGCCGACCGAATGAACTACGGTTGAACCGGCAAAATCTATAAAGCCCATTCCTTCAAGCCAACCGGATCCTTTATAAAGGCTTCCCCATGCCCATGAGCCGAAAACAGGATATATTATGGCGCTTATCACTACGCTATAGGCCATGTAGCTCACGAACTTTGTACGCTCGGCCATGGCGCCGGATACTATGGTAGCGGCGGTGGCTGCAAAGACCGTCTGGAACATCCAGAAGGCGAATATCCATGGATCTTTGTCAGTGGTAAAATCACTCAGAAAAAAACTGGTCGTTCCGAACAAGCCGTTTGTTGTTCCGAACATAAGGCCGAATCCGAGTGCCCAGAAGCCAAGTGAACCTATGGAGAAATCCATGAGGTTTTTCATCATTATGTTTACGGCGTTTTTTGCACGGGTAAATCCTGCCTCCACCATTGCAAAACCTGCCTGCATGAAAAAGACCAGAAATGCTGCAATCAGTGTCCAGAGATAGTCAGCGTGTTTTTGTACGCCGGCTATAGCTTGTGCATTGCCTTCGATCGTGGGCGGGGCCGCCTCTTCTGCAAAGGCCGGCACGGTCCACAACACCAAGACAGTTAACAAAATCAAAAAAACAGGTATTCGTTTCATGAATCGTTGCTCCTTATAAAAGACTTCAAATAGATGTTTTGCTTAGAAATTTATATCCAGTTGGAAGGTGAAAGTGTCCTTGGCTCCAGATGCGTTATAAATGTCATAGCCGACGATAAAGCTGGATTTATCCGAAAGCGCGTAGGACACGCCGAAGCTAAATGCGCCGTAGCTGTTATTGCCTCCCATGTAGTCGATGGCGCCCCAGAACTTTTCTCCGAACGAACGGTCAAAAGAAAGCAAAACTCCGCTGTCATCATTGGCACCTAGTAGATCTTCGTTGCCAAAGTAGTAGCCGGCTGATAGACGCCCTATTTCTCCAAAAGTTTTTGCTGCTAGACCGTAGAGGATGTTAACGTTGGTTACATCGCTTTTTGTGCCGAAATCATACCCGCCAAACGCAAGTGATGGCGAGCCTTTAAATATGGCGTCTTCATAAAGGCCGGCTTTGGCGTTGAAGTAAAGGTTATCGTCAGCTGCTTCTTTCCAGTCTATTCCAATCTCAATGCCGAACTTATCGCTTACTGCTTCGGATGGAACCACACCAACGGTTAAGCCGTAAACCAAATCCATCTTACCGTCATCCGTTGTTAGATCTTTATTTAGTGTGTTGTAGTTGTCCACTCCAAGGTGAACCACGCCGAACTCCTGGATATCCGTTGATGGAATCCATATCTGGGTTGATGGTGTGGCATGGACAAGTGACGCCTGGGCAAATAAAAATAAAAGACCTGCTACAAAAAATACTACTTTTTTCATTGGTACTCCTCCCTTAAGACATATGCTATGATTTTTCGGACCTAAGGTCCGATTGTTTAGGTGTTACCCCTTCTTCACCACGCTGATCCTCTGTTTTTTGCTGGAGTTACACTGGAGGGTTGGTTTAAATCAGCCCGGTCAGACCGATTAATATCTCAGCGGGTCCCTGTGCAACAAAATGTTCAACCGTGGTGGTGTGGTTTGGTAACTTAAACTCTTTATACAAACATCATGCCGGCTTGTAGATTGTTGTATTTACTGGGGTTTTGTAGGAAGGAGATGACATATTCCTACATTTTTGTAGGAATTGCGCCAATTTTGTATGCGCCCGGCATGGACATGAGACCGTATGTGGTGTTAAGTTCCCTGTACATTATTTCAGGGTGTATTTTGGACTTTCTGGGGACGTTTTTTCCGGGTTGACTTAACTTAAATTCCTGAAAATTCTATTAATCCTTATTTTTTATTTTTTCTCAAGCTCTCCAGAGCATTTTTTGCCGCCTCTTGCTCTGCCACCTTTTTACTGCTGCCGCTGCCATCTCCAAGTATTTGTCCGGCAAGTATAAGCTCTACGTGGAAGACCTTTTTGTGATCTGGTCCGCTTTGACCGACAAGCCTGTATTCGGG
Source organism: Nitrospirota bacterium (assembly GCA_027021335.1). Lineage (GTDB taxonomy): Bacteria > Nitrospirota > Thermodesulfovibrionia > SZUA-242 > SZUA-242 > JALUUO01. Next base: position 13,903 of record JALUUO010000029.1, on the reverse strand, counting down.
TTGTTCTCCAAACATACGGTGGGCAAGCTCCTGCAGGTTGGTCTTGGGGTCACACAATCCGCCCTGTTTGACGACATCATCTATTTCGGCATCGAAAAGCCTCAGAATTACTGCGCGAGCCGATTCCAATCCGCCATCCAGGTATACTGCTGCAATAAGGGCTTCAAACGCATCAGCCAGCAACGACGGCTTACTGCGCCCACCTGTTAGTTCTTCACCTTTTCCTAGTTTTACGTGTGCTCCAAGGTTTACCTTTCCGGCAATCAGCGCAAGTCTTTTATCCTGTACCACGGCTGCTTTAAGTTTTGACAACTTACCTTCATTCCAGCTGGGAAAACGTTTAAAAAGTTCCTCACTGATAACCATTCCCAGGACCGAATCCCCGAGAAATTCGAGTCTTTCATTAAAATACCGTGCCTCAGAAGGATGTTCATGGGAGAACGTGCGGTGGGTTAAAGCCTCAAGAGGAAGGGCCTCCCTCTCAAAAAAATATCCGATGGAGTTCTCCAGTTCAGTGAGAGAGTTCTTATTAGTGAGAGAGTTTGCTGAAGATGAGACAGGCATTAGTTCCCCCAAAGCCAAAGGAATTTGACATGGCAACAGAAACGTTCGATTTACGGTAAGTATTTGGAACGTAATCCAAGTCGCACTCAGGATCCGGGTTGTCGAGGTTGATTGTAGGAGGAATCTTACCATCACGAATAGCCAGCACACTCACGGCAGCCTCGACACCACCCGCGGCGCCAAGCAGGTGGCCGGTCATGGATTTAGTGGAACTAACAGCCAAACCACCCTTTGCGTAATTGCCAAAGACCCTCTTTATGGCTTTTGTTTCCAGCTCGTCGCCATACTTGGTTGAGGTTCCATGAGCATTTATGTACTGTACATCCGTTGGTTGTATACCGGCACCTCTAAGAGCCATAGCCATGCACCGGGCAGCTCCATCGCCATTGGGGTCTGGTGTGGTCATATGGTAAGCATCAGCAGTCATACCATAGCCCACGATCTCGGCATATATCTCGGCCCCCCTTGCCCTTGCATGATCAAGATCTTCCAGGATCAAAACACCCGCACCCTCGCCCATCACAAATCCATCACGCCCGATATCAAAAGGCCGGCTGGCGAGCTCTGGTTCGCTGTTTCGTGTAGAAAGTGCTTTCATTGCATTAAAGCCTCCGATTCCCAGCGATATTATGCAGGCCTCGGAACCTCCGGTGATCATCACGTCCGCATCACCTCGCTCGATAATCCTGAAAGAGTCGCCTATTGAGTGGCTGCCTGTAGCACAAGCTGTAACCTCTGCAAGGTTCGGCCCCTTGGCTCCAAACTTCATAGATACCTGACCGGAAGTCAGATTAATAAGAACACTCGGTATGAAAAACGGTGTGATCCTGCGAGGTCCACGATTTAAAAAAACAGAATGACACTTCTCTATAATAGGCAGCCCTCCCATACCAGCGCCTATTGCCACACCCACACGCTCAGCATTGCCGGCGTCGATATTCAACCCGGAGTTTTTCAAAGCCATATCAGCAGCCGCAATTCCAAACTGAATAAAGCGGTCCATTTTTTTTACTTCCTTGGGTTCGATATAGTTTTCAGGCACAAACCCGTTCACCTCACCCGCAATCTGTGTAGAAAAGGCAGAAGCATCAAAATGGGTTATAGGCCCTATACCCGAACGGCCGGCCAGCATGGCGGACCACGACTCCTCCACACCAATCCCAAGCGGTGTAATCAGGCCAAGCCCTGTGACAACAACTCTTCTTAACCGGACAAGTCGGCCTCCTCCATTGGAGTTGTCTGACATATCGTTTCGATCAGCCTCCTGAGCAAAAATAATAGCAACCAGTAGGAATCACGGAATAAAAAACTGAGTCTGACATACTGCTATTGTTTCTTTGCTATGTACTCGTGAGCATCCTTTACACAAAGGATTTTCTCGGCATCCTCGTCAGGAATTTCGATCCCGAACTCCTCCTCAAACGCCATTACCAACTCTACAGTGTCAAGAGAGTCAGCACCAAGGTCATCCACAAAGGATGCATCATCCGTAACTTTAGCCGCATCCACATCAAGCTGTTTTACAATAATTTCCTTAACTTTTTCTACTACAGACATAGTCATGATCCTCCCGATCTGTTTGTAACTACAATGATTAAGTTAAACATATTCAACCAGAATACTTCTGAATATCAAAACCAAGAAATTTACGACAACACAACCTAAAAAGTCAAAGGTTTTTTTATCAAAGGGCTACTTTACATGTACATTCCGCCATTTACATGAATCGTCTGCCCGGTGATATAGGCGGCTTCAGGCGAGACAAGAAAAAGCACGGCATTTGTCACATCATCCACGGTTCCCAGCCTACCAAGCGGTATAGCCCTAAGAAGTTCTTCTTTAATCCTTTCAGGCAAAACATCAGTCATAGCCGTCTGAATAAACCCGGGAGCCACTGCGTTAACGGTTATTTTTCTTGCGGCGTACTCTTTGGCCGCGGTTTTTGTCAGCCCCACAACTCCGGCCTTTGATGCAGCGTAATTGGCCTGGCCCACATTTCCGGTAAAACCGACCACGGATGCTATATTCACTATACGTCCATAGCGTTTTTTCGCCATGACCTTAACAGCTTCTTTAGTGCATAGAAATGTTCCCTTCAGGTTGATTTTTATAACAGCGTCCCAGTCATCTTCCTTCATCCGCATAAGCAGCCCGTCCCGGGTAATACCCGCATTGTTCACCATAATATCCAGGCGGTCGAACTCGCTCATGACTTCACCTATGGCTGAGGCAACCTCGCCGGCATCAGATACATCAAACCTTACGGCCTTAGACTTTACTCCAAGACCGGCGCACTCCTTTGCGGTCTCTTCCGCCTTTTCCATGGAAACATCCGAAACTACCACATGCGCTCCCTGTCCTGCCAGCGCAAGAGCTATGTTTTTTCCTATTCCCTGAGCGGCTCCTGTAACAAGAGCAACATTATCCTTAAGCTTCATTTACTTATTCCCTCCAAGTGCAGTTAGTGTCTTTTCCAAACTCGGCAGATCCTGCACGTTCAAAACCCGCACGTCGCTTGAAATCCGCCTGATCAAACCGGACAAAACCCGGCCGGGTCCAACCTCCACAAAAGTATCCACCCCGTCCGATACCATTCGTTTTATTGAATCCTCCCAGTAAAGAGGAGTTTTAAGTTGACGAACTAAAGAGTTGCAAACAGAGTTTTTGTTCGAAATAGGCTTGGCATCAGCGTTGTTTACCACAGGAAATACCGGGTCGCTCAACGCCATTAAATCTATAAACCGGCCGAGGGACTCAGCGGCCTCATCCATAAGCCGGCAATGAGAGGGCACTGAAACCGGAAGAGGCAGAACTCTTTTGGCTCTCTTGTCTTTAAGCAGTGCCATGGCCTCCTCAACAGCATTCTTTTCACCGGAGATCACCACCTGGCCCGGACAGTTGAAATTAGCCGCAGCCACATAACCTGAAGATACACTCGAAAGTGTTTCTTCGATCAGGTCGCGCTCAAGGCCCAGCACGGCAGCCATAAGCCCCTTTCCCTCCGGAACAGCCGACTGCATCAGGCGGCCCCGCTCATGCGTAAGGCGAAGCGCATCTTCAAGGCTGAAAACACCTGCCGCGCAAAGTGCGCTGCATTCTCCCAGGCTATGCCCTGCTGCAATTGCAGGCTCGACTCCTGCATCTTTTAAAACCGTATAGGCCGCAATACTTGCAGCAAGAAGAGCCGGCTGTGTAATCTCTGTACGGTTAAGCTCCTCGACCGGCCCCTCGAAGCTGATCCGGGAAAGGGAAAAACCGAGAGTATCATCGGCAATGTGATATACCCGCCTCACCGCATCAAAACGCTCGTAAAGATCCTTGCCCATCCCGACCGCCTGGGACCCCTGGCCCGGAAACACAAATGCTATGCTCATGGCCCGGCCTCTTTAAGTTTTCTGATAAGTATTGGCAGAACCTCTTCTACATCCCCGACTATTGCGTAAGTTGCAATATTGAAGACAGGTGCGTCGGGGTTTTTATTTATCGCCACAATAACATCGGATGACTGCATCCCCACCAGGTGCTGAACAGCCCCTGATATACCACAAGCGATGTAGAGCTTGGGAGAGACGGTTTTGCCGGTCTGTCCCACCTGATGGCCGTAAGGTATCCAGCCCTCGTCCACAGCAGCCCTGGAGGCGCCCACCGTGCCGTTAAGAAGCTCTGCCAGTTCAAAAAGCATCTTAAAACCCTTTTCGCCAACACCCCGGCCGCCGGACACTATAACATCCGACTCCGCGATATTGACGCTCATGGTCATCTCTTTTACAAAATCCACCACCCGGGCCCTTACAGTAATGCCGTCGGCCGGTAAATCCACGATCTCTCCGGTTGCGTTTTCATTATAATCTCCGGGTTTCATCACCTTGGGCCGGACAGTTGCCATCTGCGGACGGCAAAAAGGGGTGAGAATCGAAGCCATGATATTGCCTCCCCAGGCCGGACGGACCTGAAGCAGATTCTCTGCTTTTTCGTCCATCTCCAAAGAGGTACAGTCCGCTGTCAGACCTGTTTTCAGACGCGCCGCCACCCTGGGCAGAAACGACCGGCCTATGGCGGTTGCACCGGCAAGAACAATCTCCGGTTTCGCCTGCTCGATAGCCCTGACAAGCATCTCGGTATAGGCCTCGTCATGAAAACTCTCCAGGTACTCTCCCGTGGCATAGTAGACCCGGTCGGCGCCGTAGCAGATAAGCTCATCAGCCACATCACGGCCGCAGCCAAGCAGCAGCGCCGATAGGGTGACATCTTTATTTCGCCGTTTTTTGATCTGCGCAACCAGCTTTCTGCCGGTGCCAAGAAGCTCGAAAGCCACATCGGCCGGCCGGCCGTGCCGCTGTTCAGCAAATACCAGCACACCTTCGCCTTCCCCTTTGGGGCGGACCGGCTGAAGATCGCCCAACTCGTCAACCTCCGAAATCGCCCCTTCCGGGCACTCGGACAGACAAGCGCGGCAGAGCTGGCAGGTCTCGCTTATGAAGGCCACGTCGCCTTGCATGACGATGGAATCGTAAGGGCAAGAGTCCAGGCAGGCCTCACAGCCTACGCACTTATCTGTATTTACCTTGATAAACATACTAAAACAGGAGTCGGAAGTCAGGAGTCAGAATAAAAAGCGGTATTTGATCCCTCAGTCCTATCTTTTCCCCTTACTCCTCAAATTCTTTTTACTCAGTCCTTTTCTTTTAAACCAACATGTTTTTAAGTTCGTTTGCCAGAGCGGTGACCTGCTCTTCCAATGTACCGGTGAGTTCCTTTTTTTGTGCACGTGCTTCTGGTGTGAAAACTTTATTTACCTGTGTCGGTGAACCCTTAAGACCCATCTCCGCTTCTGAAAGGTTGAGATCAACAGATGAAAGCCGCTTGATCTGCGCTTTTTTAGCAGCCATTTTGCCGCGAAGCGATGGAAGTCTGGGTGTATTAAGCTCCTTAACAGCAGTAAGCAAGACCGGTGTTTCAGCCTCTATAATATCGTAGCCGTCATCCATCAATCTTTCGAGTTTTATAACATTGTCACCAACCGACAATATTTTACGAACATAAGCCACATGCGGGATACCAAGAAATTCCGCAACCTCGGGCCCCACCTGGGCGGTATCACCGTCAATCGCTTGTTTTCCGCAGAAGATAAGGTCAGCGCCTCCAAGTATCTCGATCGCCCTGGAAAGAATCCTGGATGTGGCGAGAGTGTCCGAACCTGCAAAGGCACGGTCAGTGAGAAGAACCGCCTCATCTGCCCCAAGCCCGATCGCTTCGCGAAGGGAGTCTTCCGCCTGCGGCGGCCCCATACTAAGCACTGTCACACGACCGCCCACATCGTCACGAATCAAAAGCGCCGCCTCCAGGGCATGTCTGTCATAGGGGTTAATTATACTTGGAATACCGTCCCGTATGAGGGTGTTAGTTTCTTTATTGAGCTTCACCTCAGATGTGTCCGGCACCTGTTTTATGCATACTACTATTTTCATGATATTGGATTGATAGCTGCTCCTCTACTTCGCTACCCGGGCGGCTTCCTTGTTAAGAGTCTGGCCTATGACGTTTCTGAGTATCTGGTTTGTACCTTCGAATATCTGGAGAATCTTAGCGTCCCGCATCATCTTTTCTACAGGATACTCCTTCATGTAGCCTGAACCTCCCATGATCTGTACGGCGTCTGTTGTCACACGCATACCAACATCAGTGGCGTAAACCTTGGCCATGGCCGACTCCTTCGAAAACTCTTTAGCTCCGGAATCCATGTGACGGGCCACGCTGTATACCAACGCACGCGCCGCCTCAACAGCCGTGGCCATATCAGCCAGCATATGCTGAATAGCCTGAAAGCCGATTATAGGGTGACCGAACTGGACACGTTCCCTGGCAAATTTAACCGCTTCATCAAGAGCTCCCTGGGCTACGCCGACACCCTGCATTCCAACACCGGTTCGGGATTGATCCAGGGTTTTCATGGCAACTATAAACCCCAGCCCTTCTCTTCCTAAAATATTCTGCTTGGGCACCCGGCAATTTTCAAAAATCAACTCCCTGGTAACAGAAGCCCTTATCCCCATCTTGTCTTCTTTTTTTCCAAATGAAAAACCTGGCGTGCCTTTCTCCACAATAAAAGCCGATGCTCCCCTGGCCCCACGACTTTTATTGGTCATAGCAATAACCGTGTATATTTCGGCTTCACCAGCGTTCGTAATCCACTGCTTGGTTCCATTTAATATATACTCGTCTCCGTCCAGTTGGGCAGATGTCTTTATACCGCTTGCATCACTTCCGGCATTGGCCTCGGTAAGAGCGAAGGCCACGATCTTTTTTCCGGCAGCTATATCCGGGAGGTATTTATTCTTCTGCTCATCCGAGCCGAAAAAAAGGAGGGGAAACGTTCCAAGCGCGTTTGCAGCGTAAGTGGTAGACACCCCTAGGCAGGCCTTTGAGAGCTCCTCCAAAGCGACAAGATGGGCTAGAGAGCCCGTTCCCATTCCTCCATAGGTCTCAGGGATGTGCAGGCCCATTAGGTCTGACTCTGCCAACACCTTGATTACCTTCCACGGAAACTCCGACTTTTCGTCAAGCTCCGCACGAACTGGTACAACCTTCTCTCGGGCGATCTGTCTTGCAAGATCCCGAATCATAATCTGCTCTTCGGTTAAAAGGTAATCCATTAATTCCTCCCTGAAACTATTGTCAACATCAGAGCAGACATTCGGGCCTGCCCCCCTCCGTCAAAAAAATCAAAAAAATCAAAAAGATAATACCGTGACGAAGCCATCCGGTTGCCGGTTACCATTTAATTAAAGCCGAAGCCCAAGTAAGTCCTGCGCCAAAGGCTTCGAGCAGGATATAATCGTTTTCGCTTATACGGCCTTGCTTTGCCGCTTCGTCCATGGCTATCGGAATAGAGGCCGCCGATGTGTTTCCAACCCTTTCCAGGTTAAGCATCACACGATCCATAGGCATACCAAGCCTGCTGGCAGTGGCAAGTATAATTCTGATGTTTGCCTGGTGAGGGATCAAAAGCGCTATGTCGGATGCCTTAAGGCCGTTTTCCTTGAGCGAATCCACCACAAGAGACTCAAGAGCACGAACAGCAACTTTGAAGGTTTCATTTCCCCTCATTTTTATAAAGTTAAGCCTGTCTTCGATCATCTTGTGCGATATCGGTTCTGTCGATCCGCCACCGGGTATATGGAGCAGTTCCCAAAGCTTTCCGTCCGCATGCAATTTGACCGACATTATGCCACGGTTTTTATCATCGGAAGCCTCAAGCAGAACCGCACCTGCGCCGTCTCCAAAAAGCACACAGGTCGAACGGTCTTGCCAATCCATAAAACGTGAGAGGACCTCGGCTCCTACCACAAGCACCCGTTTGTGTGAACCCGAGCGAATCATGCCATTGGCCACTGCAAGAGCGTATAAGAAACCCGAGCAGGCTGCAGATACATCAAAGGCCGCCGCCCTGGAAGCACCAAGCTTGGCCTGCAACATGCACGCTGTGGACGGCATAAGCATATCCGGCGTGGTTGTGGCCACGATGATAAGGTCCAGCTCCTGCGCCTGCCGGCCCGCCGACCGTAGCGCGGCCTTGGAAGCCTCACAAGCCAAGTCGGAAGTGGTCTGGTCATCTGCCGCTATACGCCGCTCTTTTATACCGGTTCGCTCAATGATCCATTCATCCGTGGTATCAACCATGGCTTCCAGGTCATGGTTGGTAAGCACCCGTTCCGGCAGGTAAGAACCCGTACCGGTGATTGTAGAGCTAAGATGCAACAAACACCTCTTCCATTGCCTCCTGAATTCCGGTCCGAATGGTTTCTTTCAGGCCCTTTTCAACAGAGTCGGCAGCCACTCTCAGAGCGTTTCTTATGGCCTTGGAAGTCGATCGTCCGTGACTTATAATACAGATTCCGTTAATGCCCAGAAGAGGGGCTCCTCCATATTCGGAGTAGTCCAGCTTTTTTTTCACATCCGGCAGACCGGCTTGCAGGAAAAGATATCCAATTTTACCGAGCATACTTTTTGCTATCTCCTGGCGAAACATCTGTGCAAGAGATTCTACAAGACCTTCAGCGGTTTTAAGAACAACATTGCCCGTAAAGCCGTCACAGACCACCACATCCACTGTTCCGGAAAATATCTCTTTGCCTTCCACATTGCCTGCAAAATTAAGCCTTGAATCCTCAAGTAGTTTAAACGACTCTTTGGTAAGCTCATTGCCCTTGCCGGCCTCTTCACCTATACTTAAAAGCCCGACACGCGGGTTTGCTCTTCCAAGCACTGTGCCGGCATAAATATTTCCCATCACGGCAAATTGAAGCAGATGAACAGGCTTGCAATCCACGGTGGCTCCTACGTCTATCAAAATAAAAGGTTTTTCAACACCCGGCATCACCGTGGCGATTCCGGGCCTGCCTACCCCTTGAACAAGCCCCAACCTGAAAAAAGACGTAGCCATTGCAGCTCCTGTATTACCGGCGCTCACCACTGCATCGGCTTTGCCGGACTTTACCATATCTACGGCTACACGGATCGAAGAATCCTTTTTTCGCCTAAGCGCGGAGGCCGGAGGCTCATCCATCGCCACCACCTCGCTGGAATGCTGAATGCTGATACCGGAAACTTTCCTGCCGGAGCCCAGTTCCTGCCTGATACGATCCTCGTCACCAACGAGAACAACCTCCAGCCCGAAAGACTCCACCGCTTCGAGCGCCCCTCGTACTGTCACGGCGGGAGCTGTGTCCCCACCCATGGCATCGAGGGCTATTATCATACAACCTCTTCGACTTCCAGTACCTTGCGACCTTTATATGTTCCGCAACTCGGACAGACGCGGTGAGGCATCTTGGGCTCCTGGCAGTTTGAACACAGCGACAGATTGGGAGCTTCAAGCTTCCAGTTGGCGCGGCGCTTATCTCGCCTGGACTTGGAATGTCTACTTGTTGGGTTCGCCATTTTTTTCTCCTTTTAGCTTCATTAATACTTTAAATCTCGAGTCTACAGCGGCTGTACTACAGTCACAATTCTGCTTGTTGCGGTTAACTCCGCATACCGGACAAAGGCCCTTGCACGACCGGCTGCATACAGGGTTCATAGGAATCCCGAGCAGAACCTGTTCTCTGACCAGTTCGGTAAGATCTATTTCATCATTCTCATAGAATGCAACATCAAGATCAGAAGCGCATAGCTCATGCTCTCCTTCTTCCATGTCAATAGCGGTCACGGGCTGACATTCAACGTAAAAGTCCGACTCTATCGCAGCGGTAAAAAACTCAAGGCAGTAACCACACTGAAGCTTTTCCACACTGCATGAGAAACCGCCGCTTACGATCACTCTACTACCGACTTTCTGTACGTTGAGACTAACGGTAACAGGACCGGCCAACGTAACACCCTCTATCAGCAGGGGTTCCCGGGTGTTAAGCTTGATCCCCTCTTCAGGGATATTGGAGACAAAGACCCGCATCAACCAAATTCAACCTAGGCCCAAAAGAAATGGAATTATAAGAATTACTCCTCTTTATTGTCAATCCAGTGCTTTCTCAATGTTTTCTGAAGAAAAGAACAAATTAAGGATAAATTCCGAGCATACGTGGAGATTAACACCAGACTTGAGTGGTTTTATCAAGAAATTGTCTGTTTGATAAAAAACTAAAAGCTTTGCCGGAAATCGCTAAATTGGGGTGTTTTTATATTGATTTGATTTTATCCGCAAAGATAAGCATCGCAGTAGTAGATACCATCTGCACACAGAAGTTTTACGGTTTTTGCCATCTCAATAACCATTGATCAGCATAGCATAGTAAATATATCTCCTTCTAATTTAATGTTTCTGATACCATACCTTTTGAAACGGCTCTTAAGCTCCTTATTTAAGCGCTCAATATTTTTATATTCAACAGAGAGATCTTCAGTACATCCCGGAAAGGGTTTAAAAAACTGTAGAAAATAACTCTTTACATTCATGGAACTTAACTCACTCATCATATCAAAAATGCAGTCCACCCCAAGACCACTGAACATGGTCGTTCTTACCTCATAAGGAATATCAGATTCCGTGATCATATTCAGGGATTTTTTGATCCGGGCTGTATCAACGTCAACTCCCGCACCCCTTTTGTAAGTTTTAAGCGGGGCCTTGTAGTCCATTGCAACGTAGTCAATTAAACCTTCCTTCAATAAGCCGGTAAGCCTCTCTGGCTCAGAGCCGTTTGTATCCAGTTTTACCTTATAGCCCATTAACCTCACCTCTTTGATAAAAACCTCGATATCAACCTGAAGCAGTGGCTCGCCACCACTCACAACTACACCGTCAAGCAAGCCCTTTCTGCTATTTAGAAACGATAGAACATCTTCTTCATGCACTTGACTCTCAAGTAAGCGCGGATGGATCAAGGCATGGTTATGGCAATAAGCACATCTGAAGTTACATCCCCGGGTGAAAATAACAGCACTGATTTTTTCGGGATAATCTATTAAGGAAAATTTATGAAAACCTCCTATCGTCATACCAGCTCAAACTCCTTTCTGGTACTGAACTCCTCCTTTTTTCCTTTGTTCCACTGTCTCACAGGACGAAGATACCCCACTATGCGGGAATAAATTTCTGTTTCCTCATGACAGCTTGGGCACTCTGCAAACTCTCCGGCAATGTATCCGTCTACAGGGCATACGCTGAACGTAGGAGTAACAGTAAAGTATGGGAGATGATATTGTTCACAGACTGTTTTTATCAGTTTTTTAAGGGATCCGGTATCTTCTATCTTCTCACCTACAAAGAGATGCAGTACTGTTCCACCGGTATATCTCTCCTGTATCATATCCTGGTGTTCAAGCACCTCAAACATATCATTCGTAAAATCCACAGGTAACTGAGTGGAATTTGTATAAAACGGTTCTGCATTAAGTGTTCGGTACTGAACTTCGTTGGCGCAGATAATACCCGGAAAGCTTTCCTTATCAATCCTTGCCAGCCGGTATGAGGTTCCTTCTGCCGGCGTTGCCTCAAGGTTGTAGTTATTGCCTGTTTCTTCCTGAAATTCCAACATTTTACCTCGCATGAAATCCATTACCCTGAGAGTAAAGGCATGCCCTTCAGGAGACGCAATTTCCCTGTCTAATAGGTTCAAACACGCTTCGTTCATTCCAATAAGACCTATGGTCGAAAAGTGGTTTTTCCAGTACTTATCAAAACGTTCTTTAACACTTCTAAGGTAGTATTTTGAGTATGGATAGAGATCGCCCTCTGTAAACTTCTCCAGAACTTTTCTCTTGATTTCAAGACTCTCTTTGGACATAACCATCAACTTCTCCAGAAGAGTAATAAACTCACCTTCATCTCTAGCTGCATAAGCAAGCCTCGGCATATTGATTGTGACCACACCAATCGAACCGGTCAGTGGATTTGCACCAAAGAGCCCGCCCCCTCTTTTTTGAAGCTCACGGTTGTCAAGCCTCAGCCTGCAACACATTGAACGGGCATCTTCCGGCTTCATGTCAGAGTTGATAAAGTTTGAGAAATAGGCAATACCGTACCTGGCGGTCACCTTCCACAGGATGTCGATATTGGGATTGTCCCAGTCGAAATCTTTCGTAATATTGTAGGTGGGTATGGGAAAGGTAAAGACTCTGCCCTTTGCATCGCCTTCAAACATCACCTCTAAAAAGGCTCTATTAAAGAGGTCCATCTCTTTTTGGAACTCCCCGTAGGTTTCATCCCGCAGCCTGCCGCCTGCAATAACAGGCTGGTCTGCGAAATTTTTCGAAACCGTAAGATCAAGAGTAATGTTTGTAAAAGGGGTCTGAAAACCAACTCTTGTAGGAACGTTTATATTGAAAACAAACTCCTGAAGAGCCTGCTTCACCTCTTTGAAACTAAGGCCATCGTATCTTATAAACGGGCTGAGAAGTGTGTCAAAGTTAGAAAATGCCTGCGCGCCGGCCGCCTCTCCCTGAAGGGTGTAAAAGAAGTTAACCACCTGGCCCAGAGCACTCCGGAAGTGCTTTGCGGGACTACTCTCTATCTTGCCTGGGGCACCCTTAAATCCATGACTAAGAAGATCATGAAGATCCCACCCGACGCAATAAACAGAAAGTATGCTTAGATCATGAATATGAAAATCACCGTCAATATGAGATTTTCTGATCTCAGGAGGGTATATCTTGTTCAGCCAGTATATCTTACTGATCTCTGAAGAAATGTAGTTGTTCAGTCCCTGAAGAGAGAAGGCCATATTGCTGTTTTCATTGACCTTCCAATCAATTTGCTTCAGGTAATGATCTACAAGATCAATATCCGATTTTGTGGTAATCTGCCTGATTCTGGCATGCTGCTCCCTGTAGAGTATATATGCCTTGGCGGTTCTGCGGTAGACTGAAGACAGCAGGACCTCTTCTACAATGTCCTGAATCTCCTCAACAGCGGGAATTCTATCGCCTATAACCTGAGCTGCCAGATTCAGCGCCCTGAGCGTCAGCCGCCCGGCAACGTCGCCATTAAACTCTCCGGTTGCAGAGCCGGACTTTGCAATCGCACTTGTAATCTTCTCTGCATCGAACCTTACTACTTTGCTGTCTCGTTTCCGTATTTCCTTAAACATTTTCTCCTCCTTAACAGTTCAGGCAAGGAGGAGAAAATTGGTAAGACAGTAACAGTTAAAGTTGATACTGCATGTGATTCTGCATAATAAAGCAGACGTGTAGATACCATACTCTTTTCCTCCCGCGCGAAAAGATATTAGTTTTAGCGAATTTTTATACGGTCTGGATAGGTCTTCCGGCTTAGGGCTGCCTACTCACCCACCTTCCCATCATGGTGTTATCCAATGACAGTGGTTTTTACGGGTTTTCGTTCCCTTCACGGCTGCGGGGCAGCGGGGGGATTTCACCCCTCTTCCCTGGCATCCAGCCATATGGTCAAATTGTAAATGTACATTAGCAGACACTTTTGTTTTTTGCAACAATTTTTAATAAAGGAAAGCTTTATCTATTTCTTTCTCTATTTCATTGAGAAACACTGTTGTGTTAAATTAAATTACTACGAGAATAATCGTGGACGGCCCGTCAGGGCCTAAAGGGAAGTACGGTGAAATTCCGTCGCGGACCCGCCGCCGTAACCGGGAACGAAAGCCGCAGTAAAGCCACTGTCTAAAAAAGATGAAAAAGATGGGAAGGCGCGGTAAGTAGACTGATCCGGAAGCCGGAAGACCTAATACGAAAACAGAGCATAGCCGTTCCTCTCGTGGAGCAGGGGAACTGTATGTAGAGGTTATAACCGAGGATGAAAAACGGCATCCCCGGACCTAATGTGATTTAGGTCCGGGGATTTTTTTGGCCAGAAATCAAAGATTGAAAA
>JALUUO010000028.1 GCA_027021335.1 Nitrospirota bacterium | reverse complement strand
AAAGATTGAAAAGGAGGTGATAAAAGCAAAGTAGAAGGCGAAAGAAACTAACGCTTCAGGATCAAGGGAAGGGAGTTTAAAGCTTCCGCCGCCCCGCGACTGTAATCGGGACGAAAGCCGCAAGTGAAACCACTGTCCAATATGGATGGGAAGGCGCGGTAAGTAGGATAAACGAAAGCCAGGAGACCTGTTCCAAAAGCATAACCACCAAAACCCTCGAGGGAGGAAAAAGGAGAATTAAAGATGAAGAAAAGTCTAATTGCAGTAATGCTGACGGCATTACTGCTTGTCATACCAAACTTAGTGGCTGCCCAGAAAGAAGTAGATACCAAAGAAAAAAAACAGGATGAATTTCAGGCCGAAGAGATCGTTGTCACCGCAACCAGAATAGCAACCCCCACCAGAGAGGTCGGCAGTTCAGTTACTGTTATCACAGCCAATGAAATCGAAGAAAAGCAGAAGATGACTGTGCTTGAGGTTCTGCGAACAGTTCCCGCACTGGATGTCGTTCAGTCAGGAGGACCGGGAGGCACAACATCTATCTTCATTCGGGGCGCGAAATCAGAGTACACTCTTGTTCTGATAGACGGAATTGAAATAAACGATCCAATTTCAGCGGGCCGATCGTACAATTTCGCCAACCTGACCACTGACAATATCGAGCGTATCGAAATTATCCGTGGCCCCCAAAGCACGCTCTACGGCTCTGACGCAATAGGCGGTGTCATCAACATTATCACAAAAAAAGGTAAGGGCAAAACCAGTGGTTTCGTGTCTTTGGAGGGTGGTTCTTTCAGTACCCTTAGAGAATCGGCAGGAGTCAGTGGAGGCGACAAGTGGGTCGATTACTCCTTGGGCCTATCCCGCTGGGATACAGACGGAATATCCGCCGCTAACGAAAAAGACGGCAACAGTGAAAAGGACGGCTATGAAAACACTTCTATCTCCGCAAGACTGGGTGTAACGCCGACAGAAAACGCAGGCGTTGATTTCATCCTGAGATATATTAAGGATAAGAGCGACCTTGATAACTTCGGAGGTGTGGGTGGAGACGATCCAAACAACACAGCAACAGGAAAGCAGTTGTTCTTCCGAACACAATTGCGGCTTTCCCTGCTGGATGATCTCTGGGAGCAGAAGCTCGGATTTTCTCTGACGGAATATAACCGGGATTACCAAAATAATACGGATGCCGACCATCCGACAGACTTTAGCCGTGGTTCTTACGACGGAGAGGAATTGAAGTTTGACTGGCAGCATAATCTCTACCTGCACGAAACCAATACTCTGACTCTTGGCGTGGAAAATGAAGAAGAGCGAGGCAAATCAGACTACTACTCGGAAAGCGTCTGGGGAGCATATACAAGCATTTTTGATAAGAAAACCGCCCGGACAACCAGCTACTATCTTCAGGATCAGGTAAAGTTATGGGATTCCTGGTTCACTACGCTTGGTGTCCGCCTGGACGACCATAGCAAATTTGGAACTAAAGTCACTTACCGCGTAGCATCCGCCTACTTGATTCCACATACCGGAACGAAACTCAAAGGAACCTACGGGACAGGATTTAAGGCTCCGTCACTTTACTATCTCTACTCCGAATACGGAGATGAGAACCTGGCTCCGGAGGAAAGCACTGGATGGGATGCTGGAGTTGAACAGTCTTTCTTCGGCAAAAAACTAATAATGGAAGCAACCTATTTCAGCAATAAGTTCGACAATATGATCGAATACGACAGCAGCACGTGGCGGTTCACAAACGTGGCTTCGGCAAAAACAAAAGGAGTTGAACTATCCGCATCAATCCGGCCAATTGACGACCTGTCCTTGCGGGCAAACTACACTTACACTGAAACCGAAGACAAAACCACTGGCGAAGAACTTCTGCGAAGGCCGAAAAATAAACTAGGGATAAACGCCAACTATCGTTTTTTTGATAAAGGTAACGTCAATCTGGGCATAGCCTACGTAGGCGATAGAAAAGACAACGACTACTCTACATGGCCGGCTACAAGGGTGGAGCTGCCCAGCTACACGCTGGTAAATCTGGCAACATCGTATCAAATCACTAAAAACATTCAGGTGTTCGGACGAGCTGAAAACCTTCTCAATAAAGGATATGAAGAGGTCAAAGGTTATGGAACACCAGGAATCTCAGCCTTTGCCGGAGCCAAGATGTCGTTCTAGCGGGCAGAACAACCGGCACTAAAAAACGGTTTGGGAAAATTTGAAAATGAAAGGTATGTTTCTAAGGGAAGGTAGGCTTATCTGGCCCCTCCTTGTATCGGCAATCATTCATGCCGGAGTTTTTTTGCCGGCCGCCTTGCATATGAATAATGAGATCGCCTTCGAGGAAGAACCATCGTACATAACTCTGAACATTGTATCTTCCCCGGCAGCCGGGAACGGGTTAGGCCCTACACATAATACAGCTAAAACCCAGGCCGTTAATAATCATAGAGTTAAATCAATGAGCCAGGAAACCCGAGCCATGATTGTACCAGAGGAAAAGATAGAGAAAAAGGTGGAGAAAAAGATAGCAGTCGTTAAGCAGGTTGCAAAAAAAGATGAACCTGCAGAACCATCCGACAACAGGGATGTGGTTCTTCAAAAAGAAAGCAGGGTGGAGAATGTGAAATTACATTCATCAGAAGAATCACATACACTCCGCCAAATGAAAAAAGCAGAAGCCAAAGAAGCTGCTGACGGAACTGATCTTAGTGCGCAAGCAAAAGATCTTTCGCAAAGCACCGGGGTCTTATTTAGTGGAGGAAACTCAAAAAACAACAAAGGCAGTCACAATAAAAACGGGAAGCTAACTTCTGCAGCTGTTAGAGGTTTGTCAAAACCAGAGTATCCCAGGTACTCGCGGGTAAACGGAGAGGAAGGTACGGTTGTGCTTGCTGTAGAGATTTCATCCGTTGGAAGTCCGGTGGAAATCGAGGTCGTAAGCTCCAGTGGATACAGACGGCTTGATCGTGCCGCTGTAAGAGCGCTTGAGAAAGCCAGGTTCATACCAAGCAGGATAGACGGCAAAACGATTGCATCAAAAAAACGCATTGCATTTCGGTTTAACCTTAAGGATTAATGAGGAGAACTTTTTATGCGTCAAACATTAATCCTGCTCGCCATTGTTTTTATCTCCTTTGCTGGAGGCTACTTAGCAAAAATAGCGTTTCAAAAGCAGAAAACAGGCATTTACAGCACACTTGAAGTTGTCGCTTCACAGGATCAAACACGTACATCCTGCAGACGGATTATCTCGCTGGCACCAAGCATTACGGAAACACTCTTTAAGCTGGGCCTGGCAGACAGGGTTGTCGGTGTTACAGACTATTGCGACTTTCCACCTGAAGCTCAAGCTAAAACCAGGATAGGAGGATACTACGATCCAAATTACGAGGCCATAATCGCACTACGTCCAGACATTGTAATCATGCTGCCTGAGCATCAAGAACCTAAACAATATCTCAGCCGCTTCGGACTTAATCTGCTTATAGTGGATCACAAAAGCATACCTGCAATACTAAGTTCGATCACAGCTATCGGCAATGCATGTGGAGCAGAACAAAAAGCAGCATTTATTGTGCATGACCTTCGGGAAAGGATGGAGAGTATAAAGCTTAAAACTGATGGATTGAACCGTCCTAAAGTCATGATTACCGTGGGACGCAACATGGGATCAGGCTCTCTGAAGGATATTTACATATCGGGCAGAGACGGTTTTTACGATAAAATGATTACTCTTGCAGGCGGAGTAAACGCTTACACCGGCAATGTCACGTTTCCGGTTGTCAGTGGCGAAGGCATTATTCGGATGAACCCCGAAGTGATTATAGATATAATTCCGGATCTTGAGCAAAAGGGTTGGGATAAAGCGATGATCACCAAGGAATGGAAGACAATATTTCAGGTCGATGCCATCAAGAACAACCGGGTATATATTTTTGGTGAAGATTATGTTGCGGTTCCCGGACCAAGATTTATTTTGATAATGGAACAGATGGCGAAAGTGATACACCCTGAAGCGGATTGGCAACAGGCTCAATAAAGATAAGAAAAGAAGTGAAAAAAATAAAAAAATGAAAAAAGAAGTTATCGAAATAGAAAAATTCTCCTTTTCCATAAACGACAAGAAGATTCTTAAAAATATCTCACTAACAGTTATGAAAGGAGAATATATCTCTATTGTCGGTCCAAACGGAGCCGGAAAAACAACTCTGCTTAAATGCCTGGACCGGATATATAAGGGTGGGGTCGGAAGTATCAAAATATCAGGAAAACCGATCGAGAAATACAGACAAAGAGAACTTGCACAACACGTCAGTTATGTGCCCCAGGCAGATGGAAACATTCCACCTTTTACTGTACGCGAGTTTGTCATGATGGGGAGATATCCGTACCTGAATCCTTTTTCTTCAGTAAATTTTTCATCAAATAAGAAGGACGAAAAAACGGTTCAAGATGCATTGTCCATGACTGAAACATTGAAATTCTCCGAACGTTTTCTCAGTGAACTCAGCGGTGGTGAGCGCCAGAAAGTTTTTATCGCGGCAGCTCTCGTGCAGGAGGCTGAAATTCTCCTTCTTGATGAGCCCGCGACATTCCTGGACCCCAAACACGAGGCAGGAATTTATAGACTGCTGGCACGTGCTAATCGTGAAAAGGGTGTTACCATTATTTCCGTAACCCATGATATTAATAGCGCAGTAATGACCAGCCGCCGTATTCTGGCACTTAAAGACGGAGTCTCTGCCTTTTGCGGTCCTGCAGGAGATTTCATGAATAACGAAATTCTTCTAAAAATATACGAAAAGCCATTTATTTTCATGAAACACCCTCAAACTGAAAAAACCATTGTCGCTCCGGAAGCTCCATGACAAAAACCGAAAGATCCGAACCCAAAAAAAAGTTGATACTTCTTGTAATACTGTTGTTGCTTGCCGGCGCGGTTCTGGCCGGTGCGCCGATGGTCGGGATGAAAGCCATATCTTTAAATTCGATTCTCCACCCGGTATCCGGGGGAGTTGATGCTAAAATATTCTGGATGATCAGGGTACCAAGGGTCTGTGTCTCTTTTTTGGCAGGAGCAGCCCTGGCCGTAAGCGGCATGGCCTTTCAGGCCATGTTTCGTAACCCGCTTGCCACTCCTTTTACCCTCGGCGTAGCAAGCGGAGCCTCTCTTGGCGCAGCGATCTATATACGTGTCGGTCTGCTTTTTAATTTTTTGGGAATCTCCGGAATATCCATCTCCGCTTTTGCAGGAGCGACCCTTTCGATCCTGTTGGTATACGGCCTGAGTAAAGTAAGAAAAGGTTTTTCGACAAGCACCATGCTTTTAGCAGGGGTGGCTATCAGCTTCTTTTTTTCAAGCGTTATTCTCTTTACACAATATATGAGTAACTTCACCAATTCGTTTCGAATTCTACACTGGCTTATGGGCGGACTTGAAGTAGTCGGGTTCGAATCGGTTCTGAACATGGCCCCATTTGTTACCAGTGGAAGCGCCATAATTTTCTACATGACTCACGAGTTGAACCTGATGGTGACCGGGGAGGAGATTGCTACCAGTCGTGGAGTTAACGTGGAAAAAACAAAAAAGATTCTTTTCTTTGCAACTTCACTTATGGTTGGCGGCGTTGTAGCTATATGCGGGCCGATCGGATTTGTCGGCATGATGGCACCTCATATTTGCAGACTGCTTATTGGTGCTGACCACAGGTATCTGACTCCTGTCACCTTATTGTTCGGCGGAGTATTCCTGACCTTGTGTGACATGCTTGCCAGAACTCTAATCGCACCTGCAGAAATGCCGGTGGGTATAATTACGGCCTTGCTTGGCGGTCCTTTTTTTGTATGGTTGCTGGTTGGCAAAACCTCTTCAAAAAGAGGAATAATATAATACAGGTTAATATAAATTAGACATGAAACTATCCGAATTCGACTACGAACTACCAAAATCGCTTATTGCCCAGCATCCCGCAGAGAGTCGGGATAAATCAAGGCTCATGGTGCTCCACCGGAAGAGCGGACGGATTGAACACAGAAATTTTACTGAAATAGTAAATCTGTTCGGGCCGGATGATCTTCTTGTAATAAACAATACAAAGGTAAAACCCGTCAGGCTTCTGGGAGAAAAACCGACCGGGGGAAAAGTAGAAATACTGCTTGTCAGTAAAAAAGACGATAACCTGTGGGAGGCCCTTGTAAAGGGTCTTTCAAATGGCATTATCGTTTTTGATGAAAGATTAACAGCCGAAGTAGAAAAACTTCCAGGGCACGAAGGAGGCTGCCGACTTGTCAGGTTCAGCAGCGATCCGGAAAACTACGCCGAAAGTCACGGAGTGATGCCGCTTCCGCCTTACATCAAACGTGCCCCCGATGATAAGGACAAAGAGCGTTACCAGACCGTATACGCAAAAGAGCCGGGAGCCATAGCCGCTCCGACAGCAGGTCTGCATTTCACCACAGAGATCCTGGATAAGCTCCGAAAACGTGGTGTAGCAATCCATGTGATCACTCTTCACGTAGGACCAGGCACATTCAAGCCGGTCACCGCACCGGAGCTTAAAGGTCATACGATGGATGAAGAATCTTTTCACATAGGGTCAACTACTGCGGATGCCGTAACACAGGCAAAAAAGACGGGCAGAAGGGTTTTTGCCGTGGGAACCACCACCACCCGCACTCTTGAGACGGCGTTCAAAGACGGAAGACTTATGCCGGGCTCCGGTGCCTCATCGCTTTTTATAACTCCGGGATACAGGTTTAAAGCCATAGACGGCCTTTTGACAAACTTTCATCTTCCAAAGGCAACCCCGCTTATGCTGACATCTGCCTTTGCAGGACTTTATAATACACGTTATGCCTATCAGGAGGCAGTTAAAGAAAACTATAGATTCTTCTCCTACGGAGATGCTATGTTGATAGTATGAAAAAGGGAAGTAAAAAACAGTCTGAACTTCAAAAGGTGGCTATTTTTCTGGGCGTTCTGCTCGTACTTCTGATAATCAGTTTCTTTGTCGGAATGTATCTTGGCCCTGACGCGGAAATTAAGCAGGCACCTGCTCAAGAAAAGCGATCATTAACCGCAACCACTAAAGCCCCTACAGATGCCGAGCCCGAAAACCTTCAGCCTGAAAACAAAAGAAAATCCAGGCAGGAAGATCTCCAGGATATCTACAAAGAGGTTGAGGAGATAAAGAGCCGTGTCATAGCGTCAAAATCAAAGTCTAAAAAACACTCTAAAGAACATTCTAAAGAACATTCTAAAGAAAAAAAAGTATCCGCCGTCAAGCAGAGTAAAGCCAAAAAGGTTAAAAGTAAAAAGGTTAAAACCGTTTCAAAGGCGAAATCAGAATCCATAGTTTACGCTGTCCAGGTCGGCGCCTTTCGTAATGCCAAAGAGGCAAATAGACTTGCAAACAAGTTGAAAAAAAAGGGGTATACTGTATATGTAGTGGATGTAAAAACCAAAGACAAAGGGACTCTGCATAAAGTGCGCATTGGACGTTTCAGTAATAGAAAACAAGCGGACTCTCTATCTAGAAGAATCAGAAAAAATGAAAAGATACAGGCATTTGTGGCCTATCGATAAAATATATAGCATTTTATGAGCAGTTCCGAAATCACAAAAACAAAACCCTTAGAACCGGTCACCATCGAGCATGAGATGAACGACGGCCGCGCTCTTGCGTTTCTGCACGGACAGATTAGCCGTGGATTTCAATATTTTGAAGAGGATATGGGGGTAATCGTTGGAGCCCGCGGTAACAAGGTTTTTCTTAAGGGTGAAAGCGGGCAGGTTGAACAAGCTTTGAATCTCATACTGGAACTCTCCGAAATCAATGAAGAGGGTTACGATATAACACTTGAAGACATTCGCTACGGCATAAGAGCAGTATCCCAGGGCAGAGGAACCTCGGTAAAGGCCCTGTTTATGAACACAATTTCAGTACCCTCAAAACGCAAATTCGTAACACCTAAGTCCGAAAGCCAGAAAAAGTACTTAGATGCCATCAAAAATCATGACATAGTAATAGGTATCGGTCCGGCAGGAACCGGCAAGACATACCTTGCCATGGCAATGGCCATAAACGCTTTGATAAGAAAACATGTAGGCAGAATAATACTCGCCCGTCCGGCTGTAGAAGCCGGTGAACGCCTGGGATTTCTGCCGGGCGACCTGGCGGATAAGGTAAACCCGTATCTTCGTCCCCTTTACGATGCGTTATATGATATGATGGACACAGATAGAGCCAATAGTCTTATCGAACGTGGCATAATAGAGATAGCTCCGCTTGCCTTTATGCGTGGCCGAACACTGAACGATTCGTTTATTATTCTTGACGAGGCGCAAAACACCACATCCGAGCAGATGAAAATGTACCTGACCCGGCTGGGGTTTAATTCTAAAACGGTAATAACCGGTGATATAACACAGGTGGATCTTCCGCCGGGACGAATATCCGGACTTGTGGAGATAGAGAAACTTTTAAAAGGAATCGAGGGGATAGAGTTCGTTTACTTTTCCAGACGTGATGTTGTGAGACACAGACTTGTACAAGCCATTGTCAAGGCTTACGAAAATTCTTCAAATCTTTCAAATGAAAAAACCTTCTCCGGATAAGAAGAAGACCAGGGCGGCAACCACCAGGGCGGCTAAGAAGCAGCCGTTCTGGACGCGGCCAAGATCGTGGAAGGATTATATAGGCGAATTCTTTATTGCGGTCTCGGTCCTGATAATGGCGGTGCTGATGCGCCATTCAGCCACGTCCGCGATGGAATCAATAGGCCTGGTGCTCACCCTGACACTGCTCCTCATTATCTTCCATAAAGATATCGAACGCTATAAACCGGAATTCGTAAAAAAACCTAAAAATATGCTGTTGGTTGGAGTCTTGCTTGTATCTAATTTCCTGCTTGCAAGAATATTCTACCTTTTGCTGGAGGGTTTTGCGCGTGGAATAGATTTTCTCCATCCGGACGCGGTCATTTACGGATTGCCGCTTGCAACCGGAGCCATGCTGGCTGCGCTTTTGATCGACGTGCATGTGGCCATTATTATAGCCACTATTACAAGCCTGAGCGCAGCTATCTGGCTGCAGGATTATACTTACTCTTTTTATACATTTATAGGCTCGATAACCGGGGCTTTCATGGTGATTCAATGCAGGAAAAGATCCGCTGTATTAAGAGCCGGACTCTATGTCAGCCTTGCGAGCCTGGCAGCCGCCCTGGCAGTAGGTCTTCTTAAGGGTACGATACATACACCTACGGGCTACTCCGCTCTGGCATTCAGCTTGATAAACGGCATTGCCGTGGCATCAATGGTATCTATGACCCTTCCGGTTTTTGAAAACGCATTCAAAATTACCACCGACATAAGACTCGTGGAGCTACTGGATCTTAATCAACCGCTTCTAAGAAGTTTTTTGCTCCAAGCTCCAGGCACTTATCACCACAGCATTATAGTGGGCAACCTGGCCGAGGCTGCGGCCGAGGCGGTTGGCGCAAACCCGCTTCTTGCCAGAGTCAGCGCTTACTATCACGACATAGGCAAGGTTAAAACACCGGACTATTTCATAGAAAACCAGCAGTCTATGACCAGCCGTCATGAAAAACTCTCCACCACAATGAGCGGTTTGATAATAGCATCGCATGTAAAAGAGGGGGTTGAATTGGCCCGCGCTCATAATATTCCGGAACCTATAGTAGACATAATCAGCGAACATCATGGCACAAGCCT
>JALUUO010000027.1 GCA_027021335.1 Nitrospirota bacterium | reverse complement strand
ACAGGGCGTGGCCATGCTCTCAAGTGTGCTTAACAGTGAAAGGGCCATAAAAGTCAATATCGAGATTATGCGAGCCTTCGTTCGGCTCCGTCGGATGCTCGCCTCTCATGCTGAATTGGCGCGCAAACTCGACGCCCTTGAGAAGAAGTACGATGCCCAATTCAGGGTGGTCTTTGACGCTATAAAAGAGCTTATGAAGCCGCCTGAGCCGAAGCGCCGTCAGATCGGCTTCCATAGGGAGAAGGCAGGGAAATGAGATTGAAGAACTCCTCCGCAGCATGGGTACGGGTGGCGGGGATCTACGCAAACAATTCTTTCCCGAGCAAGAGTAGGAGGTTTTTCTGATGCGACTCATTAATGAAGACGAAGCCGAAATCCTCATCGAGGAACATCTCCGCGAACGTGGATGGGATATAACGGATTTTACCGCTACGCGAAAACGGTGGCGTGAGCATCTTGATGGTGAAGAGGCTGATCGGGTTTTTCTGATCGATGGAAAAGTCGTTGCCATCCTGGAAGCTAAGAAACCTGGAAAGGATCTCTGGGCTGCCCTTGACCAGGCCAAAGGCTATGCGCGTACATACAAGAAAAATACCGGTCACGATGTCCCCTTGCTGTTTGCAAGTGACGGAACGATTTATCTTCGCCAGAACCTTAAGGCAAACACACTCCCGGAGAAAATCACCAATTTCCCTACCCCTGCTGAGTTTGGGGAATTCTTCCGGCCCCAGGCGATGGAACTCCACGGAACATTGCGGGACTATCAACGTGTCGCGGTGTCTCAGGTGCTTGGTGCTGTTCAAGCAGGACGGCGGCGTATGTACCTTCAGATGGCAACGGGTACGGGGAAAACCATCACAGCCGCCGGTGTTATCGCCAAGCTCTGGTCGGTGGGACTTGTCAGACGAGCGTTGTTTCTTGTGGACCGCGATGCCTTGGCGGTGCAAACAGTCAAGAAGTTCAAACACCACCTCGGAGATAATTTCGACATTGAAAGGGCCACCGGCGGCAAGGAAGACAAACACCGCGATATTCTGGTGACCACCATCCAACATCTGGCTGTACGAAACAAGTATCTTAGCTACGATTCGAACCACTTCAATATTGTCATACTCGACGAATGTCATCGTTCTTATTTTGGCGATTGGTTCGGCGTTCTGGATTATTTTGCCAAGGGAGGAGCTGTTCTGCTTGGCCTTACTGCCACCCCTGCTGACAAAGAAACCGTAAACACGGACCGCTTCTTTACTGATCCCGGTCAGTATCGCGGACCAATCTATCGCTACACGATCCGGCAGGGAGAGACGAACCCGGAAGTCCCGGAATGGGAACGACTGGCCGCATGTATTCACCACAAGTTCCACACCAACGTGGACTTGGAAGGTGTTCATGACATGGGCTTCGATTTTGAACCTGATCAATTGGGTCGGGCTGTGGACGTGCCGCAGCGGAACAAGTTGATCGCCGACAAGTATTTTGAAGATATCCTGGGAACAAGATACCCAGTGAAAACGATGGTGTTTGCGGCGTCAATCGCCCATGCCAAGAACCTTCGTTACGCCCTCATTGAAAAGTACAACGAGATCAACAATCTCCCGCCAAACGATGCGGCCGCCGAAAAATTCATCGTCGCGGTTCACAACGAGATGGCCGGTGCCAGAGAACTGATCGAGGAATTCCAAAAGGTGACGGACGCGGCAGAGCGCAAGGCCATCATTGACCAAGCTCACAAAGACCCTGACATGGCTCCACGCCCGATTATCCTGGTAGGTGTTGGGATGCTGGACACAGGGATTGACGCGCCGGATGTAGAAGTCCTTCTCATGACTCGGCCCACGAAGTCCAAGGTTCTTTATGTTCAGATGAAGGGACGCGGCACGCGCAAGTGCAAGGAGACCGGCAAGGATATGTACAAGCTGGTCGATTTTGTGGACATCACGCGTCTCGAACCCGCGATCACGAACGACTCTCCAGGGGTTGAGGACGAACCGGTCGAGCAAGAAGAAGAGGAAATCATTGATCGCGAACGTGGCGGCGAAAGCGGTGGCGGGGGTGCTGGCGGCACTGAAGGTGATGATGGCGTAGAGCAGGAGATGATCATTGCCGACGTTCCCGTCCATTTGGTTTTCTCGGAGACAATTTCCCCTGCAGTGCTGGAGGAACTTCGCCGACAGGTGGAAGCGCAACTCAAAGGCGGCATGGAACGCGAGAGCCTCAAACAGCGCTTCGCCCAAACCATCCTGTGCTGGCGATACTTCAAGGGTGCGGGGGTACCGGACCATGCATTCCTCGCCACAATGGGGTTTGATCTCCCAGCCCTGCGCGATCTGTTTGGCGAACCGGAAGCGACTCTTGAGGATTTTATCGCTGTCGCCACGGGCGAGGCGGATTTTGAAACCTTAAACCAGCGCCGGGAGTTCGAAAAATGGGCTCTCGAGAAAGACCTCAGCAAAGAACAACGCGAAATGGTCCTCATGGTGTGTGATTTCAAGCGGGCGAATCCGGATATTACGCCTGATCAGATCTTGCGCAGTCAATGGCTTGACCAAGCGGGTGGCATCCTGCGTATCAAGGCTTTGTTCGGGAATCTGGACAATCTGATGGCACTGGCCGATGAGGCTCTTTCGCTATCCACGGGTAGCGCATTGAACTTGGAGGAGAACAATGACAACAACGCCTGATTTCAATCAATTTGGTGAAGAACTTTGGGAGGTTGCCAACGTCTTCCGCGATGATGCGCTCCACGCCACAGAGCGGTTAGAGACCTTCAGTCTGTTTCTCTTCCTGAAATTATGGGATGAGATTGAAATAGAGCATGAAGAGGCAACAGGCAAAAAATTGCCTGACAACCAGCAGCTCATCCCCGAAATCTATCGCTTTCACAACTGGGCCCCTGATCCGGATGCCTATGCCAAAGAAAATGGGTTTGAGGATTCCATCGACTTCTGCAAACAGATGTTCACCCATCTGGCCACACGCGAATCCAAACATCCCACCGCCAGAGACGTTCGCCGCCTTTTCAAGGATACGGTGTTCCGCCTGCGTTACGCAACTACGGTCCGGTCACTGGCCTCTCGTCTCCAAGAGCTGAACCTGCGGGAAATCATGGCCCGTGGTCTGGGCGAAGGCGAGCGCTACGACATCTTTGGCCGCGCTTATGAATACCTGCTCCAGCAGTTCGGGCAAAGCAAAGAATTTGCTGAGTACTTCACCCCCCGCCACATCGTGGACCGTATGGTCCAAATCATTGACCCTCAGATTGGCGAGACAATTTATGACCCAGCCTGTGGGACCGGGGGCTTTATTGTGCGAGCGTTTGAAAAAGTTAGGGACAAGATTGCCAAGAAAAGAAATGCCGCCGAGAGGGAGCGACTGATCCGGCAACTCAAGGAAAAACATCTTTACGGCGTGGAGCACGTCCCCCTGGTCTTCAAGCTGGCCCTCATGAACATGATCCTTCACCGGGACGGCTCCAGTCAGCTCAAGAACGATGATAGCCTGTCCAACAGGGCGCAGGATCTCAACAAGAACAAGTATGACATTATTCTTGCCAATCCGCCCTTCGGTCCCACCAAGCAGGAGCGTCTGGCGCAATTCGAATATCACATCAAGCTCTACGAAGCGCTCTTCATCCAGCACATGATGAACGCCCTTAAACCGGGGGGCCGGGCCGCCGTTGTTCTCAAGGAAGGCCTCCTTTTTGACTCCAAGAAGATGCTTCGAAAAATCTGCCGGAAGCTCGTTGAGCAGTTTGAAGTCCTCGGCGTTATCAGTCTGCCCAATGGAGTATTCAACCCGTACAGCGGGGCAAAAACGAGTGTCGTGGTCTTTCGTAAGCCAATGGGCAAAGATGACGTGAGGACTTCAAAAGTCTGGTTTTACCGTGTAGAGAGCGATGGCCGCGACCTCGGCGCGACACGCCGAAAACTGCCGGACTTTAATACCGACGGGGACCTGGAGCACATGGTTTCCCTCTGGCCTTACACCTGGCGGCACGAAAAAAACGGGGGCGTACGCGCTATCTTGAAATCCGACAATCTGAAGGATTTCGAGAGCGAAAAATCTTGGTGGGCCACCATCGAGGAGATCCGCAAGACCGAATACAACCTGACTGCCGGACGCTATTGCCCGCACCAGGCCGAAACGGTCGAGCACGAGAAGCCAGAGGTCCTTATCAACCGGCTGCTGGAGCTGGAAGAAGAAATAAAGACCGATCTGGAAGGTTTACTGATGCTTGTCACCGCTTCAGGGGCAGTTTGTCAGGAATTGCAGGATGTTACGCTTCCTATGGCCGCGGAACCACCTGGAAAATATGGAGAGAAACAACCAGAATGAGAAATCATGATTCAGACAGGCTAAAAACAAAACCAACATTTGTGGTTTATATTGATGAGTCGGGTGACGAGGGGTTTCGCTTTCATCAAGGCAGTGATGTTTACACATAAATTTGCAGGCCCCGGGTCTCAGGATCCCACCCGCATGGGGCTGCCGGCCTTGCGGCCGACCTGAGAGGACCCCCGCGCATGCCTGCATACTAAATTATGCTTGATAGTTACTCCTTTGTCAAGAAAGTTTCTCTGCCGGACATATATGAAGAACTGTAAGCCTTTAACTTTGCCGCAGACTTCATGCCTGGTATGCGAGGACGGCGTCGCGCGAACACCTGTCTGCGTGCCTGCCTTGTCGGAAGACAGGCAACGCACAGGGTAGATTGGATACGGATGCCACCATCGAATTTCTCGATCAGGCGAAGAATGTTCTCGGGTGGAAGGAAGAGCGATGAGTCAGAAAATAAAAACATATCCTTCGGGGTGGAAAGAAATGCCTCTAACGGTAGTTGCGCCTCTGGCTCGAGAACGAGTTCTGCCGTTTAGTGGACAGAAAGATTACCTAACTACCGGCGCTCTGGGTGATACAGTCATTACGAAGCTTGAGCCTGTTACCTACGACAATCGTCCTACCAGAGCCGACCTTGTCGTTCGTCCTGGAGATGTACTTGCGGCTCGAATGAAGGAGACGAACAAAGTTCTATTAACCACAGGTGATTTGGACGGCCTAATTGTCTCAACCGGTTTCGCGGTATTTCGTCCGACACCTCAGGTTTTGCCCGGCTACCTCTATTTCTTTCTGAGATCAGAGGCTTTCCAAAGTTTGAAAGACAAATACGCACAGGGCTCTACTCAGAAAGCAATCAACAATAAGGACCTAGATCTTATTACAATCCCTGTTCCCCCGTTGCCAGTCCAGGAGCGAATCATCGAGATTCTCCAGAAGGCCGAGGAAATTCACCGAAAACGGCAAGAGGCATTAGAAATAGTAGAAGCAATTTTGCCAGCAGCTTTTCGTGATATTTTTGGCGATCCTGAGTCTAATCCCTTTGGCTGGCCAGTCGAGACTCTTGGCAAATACATTGAGGAGTCACGATATGGCACCTCTGAACGAACTGGCACTTATGCCGAAGGTGATCCAGTTCTTCGCATACCTAATGTCATTAACAGAACGATCAATCTCTCTGATCTAAAGTATCTTACGGTCAGTGATGCTGAGAAAAAAAAGTTGCTGCTACGCTCTGGGGACATTTTGGTAGTCAGAACAAATGGAAACAAGGATTACGTTGGCCGCTCTGCGGTTTTCGATTTGGACGGGGAGTATCTTTTTGCATCGTATCTTATTCGACTTCGACTTCAAACAGAGAAGCTTAATCCGCATTATGTAGTGGCATTCTTGGCAACTCCATTCGGGAGAAGAGAGATCGGCCGTAACAGTCGAACTTCTGCTGGACAATACAACATCAGCTCTACCGGCCTTCGTGCGATTCGAATTCCAGTTCCCCCTTTGTCTAGGCAACTGAAATTCTTGGATCAGTATGAGCAATGGAGACAATCAAAGGTACATTTGGAGGATGCATTTCTTGAAGCCGAATCAACGTTCTTTTGCCTTCTTTCTCGTGCCTTCACCGGCGAACTAACCGCTGAATGGGAAAAAGCCAATGCGGAATGGATAGCCGAACAGGTTGAATTCCATGAACAGTTGCCGCGGCTCATCCTGTTGGCCTTCCTGCGGGAAAGAGCAAATCAGGCCGGTCGTAAAGCAAAAGAAGCCGCCATCCTTGTCACGGCCATGATGAAGTACGCATTTCTCCTCCAGATGGAGGGAAACGGCCGCCGCCGGCTCTATCAGTTTGTTCCTTATCATTACGGACCGTTCGCTAAGGACCTCTATGCCGACCTTGAGAAGCTCCAGGAAGATGGCCTCGTGACCGTGGACAACGATACCGACGAGGACAAGACCCGCATCATCCTGGCCGACTCCGCTAAAGCTGATGATGCCCTGGCTGTCCTGCCCGACGACCTAAAAGAGGATATCTCGGCTATTTTGAACACATACGGCGACCTCGACCACAACACCCTGCTCAAGACTGTTTATGAGAAATACCCCGTCTATGCGAAAAAGAGCCGTATCAGGCAAAGGGGACGAAATTGAAGGCCCGCAGCAAAGAATTATTGGACCGCTCAATTGCTGCAATGATTGCAGCAATTGATGTCTACAACAAGCCTGACTTTCGGTATCGCGCGGAATCTTTTGTGATTTTGGCAATCAATGCTTGGGAACTTTTACTAAAAGGGAAATGGTTACATGACCACCATAATAAAATCAGCTCCTTATATGTCCGCGAAGGCAAGGGAGAAACGCGCAAGCGCATCAAGAAAAGTAGGTCTGGGAATCCACTCACGCACAGTGCAGATTACCTTGCGAAAAAGTTGGTTGAACAAAGAAGTCTGCATCAAAATGCATGGAAAAATCTTCAGATCCTGCTGGAAATGCGTGACACAGTAGTCCATTTTTATCATAATTCACCTCAATTCTCCGAACGGCTCCAGGAAATTGGTGCCGCCGCAGTAAAAAACTTTGTTGCGGTAATTCATGATTGGTTTCAAAGGGACCTGTCAGAGTTTAACTTTTATCTGATGCCTCTTTCCTTTGTAAATATTCCTGTAGAAAACGAAGGTATTCTTCTTAATAAACAAGAAGAAAAATTTCTCAGATTTTTGGAGCAGCAGGAACCCGGAGATGATGATCCAGAGGCAGAGTACTCGGTAACCGTTAACATTGAAGTCCGCTTTACTCGTTCAAAGGCAAAGGAAGCGTTGGCTGTTCGTTTGACCAAAGATCCAAATGCCCCGGTTATTCGTTTAACTGAAGACCAAATTAGAGAGCGCTACCCATGGGATTACAATACCCTTACTGATAAATGTAGACGACGCTATGATAATTTCAAAGTCAACCGGAAGTATCACGAAATACGCAAACGTCTTCAAGTCAACACTATCTATGCACATATTCGACGACTTGATCCTGAAAACCCTGAAAGTCCCAAAAAAGTTTTTTATAACCCCAACATTCTGAGAGAATTTGATAAGAACTACGCGAAAAAGTATGATGACAACCAATGAAATTGATATGACTCACAACCATGCGAAAGATAACAATCAGATGCAGGCCTCGTTTGCGACTTTGCTGAGTGGGGCAGCTGAGGCCCTTGCAAGTTATCTTGACCGGTTATTGCCTTCACTTTTCGATAACTGGTGGAAAGATGCTGTGCTTGACAAGTTGTCTTTCCAGCAACAGCGACGAGTCGAACAGAAAGGAATAGTCTCCCTCTCTTCATTGGATCTTGCCGCTTTGCTTCGGGTGTTGGATCAGAATTGGTACCAGATTTCAATGAAGATGAATCTGTCCCCGGAGGCTCGCCATTTTGTTAAAGAGATGCAAACCGTCCGGAACAGATGGGCTCATGCGGGCACGGAGGGGTTCCCGCTGGAGGATGTATACCGAGACCTGGATACGCTGCAGCGGTTCGCCACGGTGATTGAGGCCGAAGAGGCTTTTATTCAGGAGATTCGCGCTACAAAAACATCGTTGCTCGAAAGGCGCTTGACCTCTATTTCCAAAGCCCCTGCAAACGAAGAGCAACCAACTCCTGGGGAAGGAACACAAGCAGCCGAGTTTGAGCCTGGCCAGATTGTCTTTTTGAAGTCGAATCCTGAAATAAAGGGAGCAGTTGTGTCGATTATGCCGGGTAAGCCGGAAAATCGCTACAACGTGTTCATTGATGGTGAGACGGGGATATTCTATGCCTCCCAGATACAGGCTGAAGATCGGAAAGACAAGGACTCTATCGTTTTGCCTTGTCATAAGTTCCATTCCTACCTTACCGCTCTCCAAATTCAACATCCAGGATTATCTACGCTTTATTCTCTTAATGCGGCTCGCGTTGATTTCATCCCATACCAATTCAGGCCAGTCCTGAAATTTATTCGATCCGACCGACCGCGATTACTCATTGCCGATGGTGTTGGAGTGGGGAAAACCATTGAGGCGGGGTTGGTTCTGCGTGAACTGCAGGCCAGGCGTGATGTCCGCTCTGTTCTTATCGTCTGCCCTCGCCCACTGGTAACTGAACGCAAATGGCAAATTGAGATGAAACGTTTTGAAGAGCGTTTCGCTCATCTTGACGGCAGGACGCTTCGCTTCTGCATCAACGAGATGGACCTGGAGGGTGTTTGGCCCGAGCAATACCAGAAAGCCATTATACCCTATTCCTTGTTTGACGAGGCTCTTCTTTACGGGACAAGCCCGGATGGCAAGCGGAAACGTAAGAAAGGGCTGCTGGACCTGGACCCACCACCCCGGTTTGACCTGGTTATTGTGGACGAGGCTCATCACATCCGGAATTCGGATACGTATAGCCACAAGGCGGTGAGGTTCTTTTGCGACCACGCTGAGGCGGTCGTATTCCTGACTGCCACACCGATACAGATGGGTAATTACGACCTCTTCGTTTTGCTCAATGTGCTTCGCCCTGATCTCATTATCGACCAAGAGAGTTTTGCACACATGGCAGAGCCGAATCCGTTCATAAATCGCGCCGTAGACCTGGCACGCGGTCAGGGGGTGGGATGGGCCGAAAAAGCTGTTGAGGCCCTTGATGAAGCCGCCGCAACATCGTGGGGACGGGTCTTGCTGCGAAACAGTCCGGAATTCTCCCGAATACGCGATCAACTTTCCCGTGGTGACATTCCATCAGGAGAACGCGTGCAACTCATTACTGACCTCGAAGCGCTACATACTTTCGCTGGAATAATTAACAGAACCCGTAGAAGGGATATTGGCGACTTCACGGTAAGGAAACCGGAAACGGTCGTCATTGAATTCACCCCGGCTCAGAAGAAGCTCCACGATGATCTGCTTCAAATTCAAGCGGAAATATTCAGCCAGATTCATGGAGACACCAATGTCAAATTCATGATGACAACAATCAGGCGGCA
The DNA here is from genome assembly GCA_027021335.1 of Nitrospirota bacterium. Classification (GTDB taxonomy): domain Bacteria; phylum Nitrospirota; class Thermodesulfovibrionia; order SZUA-242; family SZUA-242; genus JALUUO01. The sequence continues at coordinate 5,607 of JALUUO010000027.1, read as the reverse complement.
GGCGGCGAGTTGCTTATATGGCCTTGTCCCCTTCCTCCAGGAGATACTTAATCGTCACGTTGACGAATTGGCATGGGAAGAGGCCGACAATACTGGAGAGGCTCCAACTGCGACAACTGTCGAAGCCATAGAAACAAGAATCAGAATGATTCTTGAACAAGCGCGTAATCTTGATCCCGAAGACCCAAAGCTTGAGGCGCTCAGGAAAATTCTCAGGAACAAACAAGAGCTGCCCAATAACAAAGTCATGCTCTTCAGCAGCTTTCGACATACCCTCCACTATCTTCATCAACACCTGAAGGCGGATGGTTTCCGCGTCGGACTTGTCCACGGCGGAACACCTGACGAGGATCGAATCGAATTTCGCAATCGATTCGAATTGGATCGAGGACATGATGATGCGTTGGATGTCCTCCTGTTTTCTGAAATTGGCTGCGAAGGACTGGATTATCAGTTTTGTGATTGCATCGTGAACTATGATCTGCCATGGAATCCGATGCGGGTTGAGCAACGGATCGGCCGGATAGACCGAAACGGACAAAAGAGTGAGAGCATCGCGATATTCAATCTGATTACGCCGGGGACGGTTGACGCGGATATTTATGAACGGTGCTTGCTGCGCATAGGAGTTTTCAATAACGCTCTGGGTAGCAGCGAAGAGATACTCGGTGAAATCAGTAGAGAAATCCGAAACATTGCTGAGAATTTCAATCTGAGTGATGCGGAACGCCGTGAGAAGCTCCAGCAATTGGCAGATAATCAAATCCGCTTGATGCAAGAGCAGGAAGAGCTCGAACAGAAGCAACTTGAGCTGTTTGGCATTCGCCTGCCTGAAGATCAGTTGAAGAAGGAGATTAACGAGGCATCGAGCTTTTGGCTTTCTCCCGAAGCGATTCGTAATCTTATTACGAATTACCTACAGAATACCTGCGGCAAAGAGCAAGAATTCATTCTTGGCGAAAAGCCGCTCAAGACGCTACGCCTCTCCCAGGAGGCTCGTAATCAGTTGTTGAAGGATTTTCAGAAGCTTCCCAGGCAGAACACATCTTCGTACAGGGAATGGGAAAACTGGTTGAAGGGTGGCAATCCTCACTTGCTTATAACCTTTGATGCTGCTTGCGCGTCCCAAAATCCCGACGCGGCGTTCATCATGCCCTTGCACCCCTTGGTAAGGCAGGCATCCAGAGCATTCGACACCACAAAACGAGTTGTCACAACACTAAAGGTGCGGGATCGGTCTGTCCCTGGCGGAGATTACCTGTTTGCTATTTATCAGTGGCATTTTCACGGTATCAGAGAAGACGTGGTCCTGTGTCCGGTTGCGAGTTCGGAGCGGATCACCGCCCATTTGGGAAAACTTCTTGAAAAAGCCGAAGAAAATCAAACCAGTGTAGATAATGTTCCTGAATCCTCAGCCTGGGACGAGCTTGATGTTCACCACTATAAGCTCTGGTCGGAGGCGCGCGAAAAACACCAGCGCCGGACCCAGGAACTTGCACAATATCGACGTGAAAGTCTGACAACCAGCCACCGCGCGCGAATCTCACTTCTTGAAGAACAACTGAGTCAAGCGAGTAATGACAAAATCAGGCGGATGCGCCAAGCTCAAATTGCAGCGGCTGAAGCGGATTACGCGCGTCGCATTCAAGAATTGGATATTGCTATGGAACGGGCCGATATTACTGCCCAGCCCGTGGCGTATGGGGTAATCCACATCGATGGAGGGTTGTCGGATGCCGAGTGACTACGACAGTATCAGAGCTGACAATATCAGGGAGTACGGTGAAGGCACACGCCACCTTTCTTTCTTGGGTCGACTGTATACGGATCGGACACACTTCATCTTTGAACTCCTTCAAAACGCGGAAGATGCAGGAGCTGCCAAAATCCTGTTTGAGCTATTCGAAGACAGGCTAGAAGTAAAACATGACGGTCGTCCATTCGATGAACGCGACGTGCGAGGCGTGTGCGGTGTTGGCGAGGGCACAAAAGCAGAAGATCTCACACAAATAGGAAAGTTCGGGATAGGATTCAAGTCAGTCTATGCTTATACCTCCGCCCCCGAAGTTCACTCAGGGGTGGAGCATTTCCGTATCGAGCATTATGTCCGGCCATACAAGGCTGCCACAAAGATACCTGGCAATGCATGGACCACTCTTTTTGTTTTTGCTTTTGATGTGCCAGGCCTTGAACCTCAAACAGCCATGCATGAGATTGCCGAACGACTTCGTAATTTGAGTGCCCGGACACTCCTGTTTCTCCGTAATATTAAAGAGATTGAGTATAAGTTGCCTGACGAGACAGGGGGCGTTTACTTACGTGAGGCAGTCTCCCATGGCCAGGCCAGACAGGTTACGGTCATCGGGCAGAACAACGGCCAAGACGAAGACGAAAACTGGCTCGTTTTTGAAAGGCCTTTATCTGTTCCGGATAGTGCCGACACGGTGTGGGTCGAAATTGGATTCAAGCTTGAGGCCGATTCCAAAGACCGAATTGAGAGTATAGTAAGGATCAAAGAATCACCCTTGGTTGTTTATTTCCCAACGGAGAAATCAACCCGATTTGGATTCCTTGTCCAGGGACCATATAGAACCACGCCATCCCGAGACAATATTCCAAAAGATGACGACTGGAATACCAAGCTTGTAGAAGAAACAGCTCTTCTTCTTGTCGACGCATTACAAAGCCTGAAAAGAATGGGGTTGTTAACAGTTGCACTGCTTAACACGCTCCCGATCAGAATGGACGATTTCCCGGAAGATGGCATGTTTTATCCAATCGTCGAGGCGGTCCGCGATGCTCTCCTGGACCAGGAACTACTTCCAACAGATGATGGAACCTTTGTCTCTGCACGAAATGCAAAGCTGGCCAGTGCAGAATGGTTGCGCTCGTTATTGCGGGATGAGCAACTGAGGCAGCTATTCAAGACAGAAATCCCTCTGAAATGGATTTCTGGTGAAATAACAGAACGAGCAAAACATGATTTGTGGAAATATATCCGAGAAGAGCTGAGGGTTGAAGAAGTAACACCGGAAAGCTTCGCGAGAAAAATAGAAGGCACCTTTCTTGTAAAACAAACTGATGATTGGATAATTGATTTTTATAGACATCTTTCTAAGGTAGAGAACTTGTGGCGTCCGGGAGGACTTTTGAGAAGCAAACCGATCTTGCGGTTACAGGATAATACACAGGAAGTACCTTTCCGTTCTGATGGTATGGCAAATGCCTACCTGCCACCGCCAGAGGAGACAGACTTTCCCGTTGTTAAGCGGGAGATTGCCGACAACGAACAAGCCTCAGAATTCCTGAGACACCTGGGTTTGTCAGAGCCGGATGTATTCGATGACATCGTTGAAAGGGTGTTGCCGAAATACAGCCGACAGGATGTCTCTTCCATTACGCCATGTGAACATGAGATGGACATCAAGAAAATATTGCGCGCCATGGCATCCGATTCCGAGGCAGGCAAGAAGAAAGTCCTCCAAGCCGCTAAAAACACGCCGTTTTTGAAAGCTGTCGATCAGAATGGGAATTCGTCCTTCAAAAGACCTGATGAGATTTATTTCCCTAATGAGAAGCTGAAAGATTATTTTTCTGGATGTCGTGATATTTGGTTCTTGGATGAAGCCACTGGTGAAAAAGAATGGAAAGCACTTGGAGTAGAAAACAAACCGCGATTTAAGAAAATATCAATTGACTTGCCAGGGGAGGAGAAAAGTAGGTTGAGAGGAAACCAAGGTCATACACGGGATATTGAAACGATCGATTATGATTTTGATGGATTAGAAGACTTCCTTGCAAGATTTGATAGTGAGGATGGGAAGCTTGCCGATCACTCTTTAATCTTGTGGAGCTTCCTTTTGGATCACCTTAAAGAAGGGTATCATTACAGCTTTTATGAAGGCGAGTACAAATGGTTCTATTACCAAGAAAAATCGGTTCGATTTAATGCTCGCTGGAAAAAACAAGTGGTATCTAATGCGTGGTTACCGAAGGCAGGAGGTATTCGTCTTCATAAACCGCACGACCTTTCACTGGAAGAATTACCTGAGTCATTCATTCGTGACGAAAAGTTGGCTGATTTGCTCGGGATGCAGAAAGATGAGATCAAAAAAATTGAGGAAAAAACGGGAGGTAAATTTGTCCCACGAGATAAATACGAGGAGTTCAAAAAATGGGAGCAACAAAAGGCTAAAACCGAAAAGGATCAAGAGAGCAGAGAGGCGGACACACGCCCGAAGAAAATCTGTTACAAAGACGAACTGCAAAAATCTTTCAACAGACTAGGAGAAACTGAACTTCAAGAGCAGGCTATAGATACTGGCAACGTAAAGGACCCTGACCGTCGTCGGGAGAAAAGTTATGAGGAACATAAAAAGCGCTTGGATCACGAACCCAAGCCTAATGAGAGACGCAAGGAAACAATGCGCACAATACTTGAAGGACCAGACGAACAAGTGCGAGAGTATTTATTCCAATTTTATGATGGGAAGTGTCAGATTTGCGGCAAGACTTTTCCTGAGAGGAATGGAAATCCATTTTTCATAGCCAACTATATTGTTCCCAAGAAACTAGCTGGGGTTATAGATACTCCAGCAAATGCCCTTTGTTTATGTGCGGATCACTTTGCCAAATGGCAGCATGGGACTATTGAGGCAGATAACATAATAGAGCAAATCGAAAACTTTAAAACAGAAAAAGAAGGCGGAAACAGTGAGGCTGTATTACGGATTAAGATATGTGGCGAAGAATGCAAGATCAGGTATAAAGAAAAACACCTTCTTGATCTTCAAGAATTACTCAGAGCATCAGACAGTGAAGATAAAAGAAATGCTTTTTAGGGAACGCGACGGGGAATACTATTTCGAGGTGATGGAGGCGCTTTCAGAGTTTATTTCGCCAAGGAACACGAGGCGCAATTTCTGACGCTGTATCCCCTATATTTTTTGTATATTAGTCACGAATAGCGTTGACAGTCAGGTGGCGCATAAGGTAAAGGGAATGAGTCAAGGCCTTCCGGTTGGTTAAAATAGTTTACCCAAAAAACTTAACCAAAGGAGGAAGGCACATGACCCATCAACAGTATATCATGAGGAGGAAGCTGAATATACTGGACCTTGCAGAGCAACTTGGGAGTATCAGCGAAGCGTGCAGGAAGCTTGGATTAAGCCGGCTAACACTACTACGATATAAAGAAGGCTCTTGAGGAAGAAGGGATAGAGGGGTTGCTTGAGAAGGCGCGGAACAAGGCGAGGATAGCCAACCGGGTAGCACCTGAGATAGAAGAGAGGGTACTTGAGTATTCACTACATTATCCCACTGGAGACCTTCAAAGAGGTGCTTGACCTCTGTAAGCAGTATATCCATAATAGAGAGGAGGCGACAAAAGAAGCAGCGTAGTTCTTGTTACCGGAAGGCCGACGTGTAAACGCTTTTAGTGACTAACGCAATTGATGGTACAGGGAAAGTCCAATCCAAAAAAAATAGCCTGGAGCGGGCGGATCAAGGCCGTTCAGCCGCGAATCCGCCTCATGCGGTCTTTCGATGAGCGGCACCACAGCTACCAGGGGTACGTGCTTCGCGTTGACGGAACATGCGGGGATGAAA
>JALUUO010000026.1 GCA_027021335.1 Nitrospirota bacterium | reverse complement strand
GACATAAGTGATCCCACAGCCCCTGTAACTGTCGGCTCTTACGATACTCCTGGTAATGCATTTGATGTGTACGTATCAGGGAACTATGCATATGTGGCTGCCGGGCAAGCCGGGTTGCAGATAATAGACATTAGCGACCCTGCATCACCTACGTTTGCCGGATCAGTTGCTACTTTCGGAAGTACATATCAAAATATATATGTGACTGGCAGTGCAGACGATATTACCGGTAGCGTATACAGCGTCTATGTAGCCGATGGTTACGCCTACCTCGTTGGTGAACCAGGTTTTTTGGTGGTAGATGTCAGAGACCCAACATCACCGGCATTAGTCGCCTCATATGATACTCGGGGCGTTATCAGGTATTCATATTCTGAACGTGCTTATACTTATTTGTCAGAATTTAACGTGTATGTGGCAGATGATTATGCTTATGTATCAGATATGGAAGGGCTACTTCTATTTGATATCAGCAATCCGGCAAACCCTGCTTTTACCGGCACAGCTCAGACCTCTGGTAAAGCACTAAGCCTACATGTGTCTGGTGATTATGCTTATGTGAATTCTTTATCTCAAGATGAGTTTCATGCTTTCTTAGATCTTTCTGCTATTAATGTCAGCGATCCATCAACCCCGGTTTTGATTGCTTCAACCACCTCTGATTCCTTTCATTTTGAGGGTGCATTTAATAATATGTTTTATGGAATGTATGTGTCTGGTAATTATGCATACCTGCCTTCCGGGCAGCCAGGACTGCAGGTATTTGACATAAGCGACCCTGCTTCGCTAACTCTGGCCGGATCATTAAGTTTTCCTGTAAATACAAACTCTTTTAGTAGGTATAAAACAGGCAGTGTATATGTATCAGGCAACTATGCATACCTGCCTTTTCTTGAAGCTGGTTGGGAAGGCGGGTACATGGATAGATTTTGGATTGTGGATATCAGCGACCCCAACACACCGACACTGACAAGCTTTAAAATGCCGGCCGGAACTCGTGGCGTGTATATATTAAACTCTCTTGCCTATCTTGCCTCTGGAGGGGCTGGATTACTGATCATAGACATAAGTGATCCATCCGCATCTTTTACTGTCGGCAGTTGTGATACGCCAGGCTCTGCACAAAGCGTGTATGTCTCAGGCCATTATGCATACATAGCTGACGGAAAAGCAGGATTAAGCGTGGTAGATATAAGTGATCCTACAGCACCGTTTCTTGCCGGAAATTATGATACTCCAGGCTCTGCAAAACGTTTGCACGTCTCAGGTAATTATGCGTACATAGCTGATGGAGCAGCAGGGTTAAGCGTGATAAATATAAGTGATCCTACTTCGCCTTTTCTTGCAGACCTGGTTGACACTCCTCATATTACAAATGATGTGTATGCATCAGGTGGTTATGCATACCTGGCAAACGGGTATTCAGGTTTTATTGTGACAGCTACTCACGATTCTGTTACAGATATTAATGTTCTTAACTCAACTACGATAACCGCGACTTTCCCGGCAGATCTGCCAAAAGGCTCTTATCATGTCCTGGTTACAAATCCCGGGGGACAAACAGAGGAGGCGTATTTATACAACGCATTTAAAGCCGATTTATTTTCTGCTCCTGAGCCTGAACGTAAATGTTGCATGAAGCATCACCGCAAAAGAAGGAACAGTAAAAAGGAGTAGAATCTCACAATGGGTAGGGAGGGCTAAAAAATGAAAGCAATAAAAAGATTGAGTTCGGTATTTTTTTGCGGGTTGTTAATTTCATGTGTTTTTCAAATCCTGATAATTAGACCTTCATATTCCGCAGCTCCCACTATTACCTCTGTCACTCCGGATACAGGAACAACCACTTCATCCACCAGAGTAACCATTACCGGCGAGAATTTTGAACCTGGAGCTAAGGTGAGCCTATTAAGCGGAGGACCTTTGCTTGTCGACGCAAATGATGTATCCGGATATGTGCATATATCGGGTAATTATGCCTATGTAGCTGCCGGTCGGTCAGGACTGAAAGTGCTGGATATAAGTACTTTTTCATCCCCTGAAATTGTTGGTTCAATTGCTAATATAGGCTCTGCAGACAAAGTATATGTCTACGGCGATTACGCTTATGTTACTGTTAACGGTAAAGAGGAGTTTGCTACATCAATGTTGCAGGTGATAGACATAAGAGACCCTGCTTCACCAGAGCTTGCCGCTTCAATTATTGCTCCAGGTTCAATAGAATATGTTTCAGACGATTATGTGTACTTAACCGGAAGCTCGCCGGCTTGGACCGGAAAGCTGGGCAGCTTGACCATAGTAGACGTCAGTGACCCAACATCACCAAAAATTGCCGGTTCTTATGATACTCCGGGTAATGCATACGGTGTGCAGGTATCAGACAGTTATGCTTATGTGACTTATGTAACTCCATGGTGTTGCGGTTATTTTGGGGGCGCAGGACTGCTGGTGATCGACATCAGTGATCCCGCAACCCCTGTCACTATAGGCGCTTACGAAACTCCAGGTAATGCGTTTGATGTCCATGTATCAGGTAACTATGCCTATGTAGCTGCCGGTCAAGCCGGGTTGCTGGTAGTAGACATAAGTGACCCTGCATCACCAACGCTTGTCGGATCGTTTGCTACTTTAGGTAGTACATATCAAGATATAAGTGTGAGTGGCAGTGCAGATGGTATTACCGGCAGTGTATCTAGCGTCTATGTAACTGGTGATTATGCTTACCTGGCTGGTGAGCCAGGGTTGTTAGTGATAGATGTAAGTGAGCCCAGATTACCTACATTAGTGGGCTTTCATGATATTCAGGATGTTAAATTATTTAATCCTTACTATGATTATGGCAATAGTAATAGTAATTATGTTCCAAAATTTAACGTCTACGTGGCGAACAAGTATGCTTATGTGTCAGATAATAAAGGAATGCTTCTAATAGATGTAAGTAATCCGGTAAATCCTGCTTTTGTCGGAACAGCCCAGACTGTAGGAGACGCTAGTGGCCTGCATGTGGCAGGTGATTATGCTTATGTAAACGCATTGACTCAGGATGAGATTCATTTGTTTTTAAATTTATCCGTAATAAATATCAGTGAACCTAAAAACATAGAAGTTGTTTCCAAATTCAGTGATAGCTTTTTTATCTCCTCTATCTTTGGTCCACACTATCCAGATCTGTATGTAGAAGGAAATTACGTATACCAGCCTTTTGATTGGCCACCGGAATTGAAGATAATAGATATCAGCGATCCTGCATTGCCTGCTTTGGCGGGATCTTTTGTCTTTGGGTTTCCATCAAATACTAATTATCAATATAGAGTAGGTGACGTGTTTATATCTGGTAACTATGCCTACGTAACTCTGATTAAGGGTGGTGAATTTGAGGGAGCCTACAGCACTCGGTTATGGATTATAGATATCAGCGATCCTAAAGTGCCGACAAAAATCAGCTCAATTAGTGTCCCGGTCGGACGACGCGGAATACATGGCGTGTATGTTTCAGGAGATTTTGCCTATCTTGCCTCTGGAGAGGATAGATTAGTGGTAGTAGATATCAATGACCCAGCCGCGCCTTTTATTGTCGGCAGTTATGATACTCCAGGCTCTGCTCGAGACGTATATGTATCAGGCAATTATGCCTATCTGGCTGATGGCGAAGCAGGATTAAGTGTGGTAGATATAAGTGATACCTCAGCACCTTTGCTTGTCGGTACTTACGATACACCAGGCGATGCAAAACGTTTACATGTCTCAGGCCATTATGCATACCTGGCTGATGGATCATCAGGGTTAAGAGTGCTAAATATAAGCGATCCTATTTCACCTTTTCTTGCAGATGTGGTTGATACTCCACATATAGCAAATGATGTATATGCATCAGGCGGTTATGCATACCTTGCAAATGGGTTTTCAGGATTTATTATGACAGCTACTCACGATTCTGTTACAGATATTAATGTTCTTAACTCAACCACGATAACCGCGACTTTCCCGGCAGATCTGCCAAAAGGCGCTTATCATGTTCTGGTTACAAATCCCGGGGGACAAACAGATGAGGCGTATTTATACAATTCATTCAAAGCGGAGCTGCTTCCTGCCTCTGAGAGTAAGAATAAGTGCTGTATGAAGCATTACCACAAAGGAAGAAAGAGTAAAAAAGGGCATAAAGGTAAAAAACACGAATGAATAAGGGGGATTTAAAAATGAAAAGAACAGAAAGATTTATTTCGGTATTTTTTTGTGGACTGTTAATTTCATGTGTGTTTCAAATCCTGATAATTAGACCTTCATATTCCGCAGCTCCCACTATTACCTCTGTCACTCCGGATACAGGAACAACCACTTCATCCACCAGAGTAACCATTAGCGGCGAGAATTTTGAACCCGGAGCCAAGGTGAGCCTGTTAAGCGGAGGGCCTTTGCTTGTCGACGCAAATGATGTATACGGATATGTGCATGTATCGGGTAAGTATGCCTATGTAGCCGCCAAGGGATCAGGCCTGAAAATACTGGATATAAGCAATTTTTCATCTCCTGAAATTGTGGGTTCTATTACTAACATAGGCTCTCCGGGTAAGGTATATCTCTACGGAGATTATGCTTACGTAACTGTTAACAGCGATGGGGAAAAATATGTTACACCATGGTTGCAGGTAGTAAATATAACTGATCCAGCCTCACCTGAGCTTGCCGGATCAGTTGCTGTTCCTGGCTCTATACAAACTAAGCTTGGATCAATATATGTTTCGGGCGATTATGCATATTTAACCGGAAGTTCTCCGGAATGGACCGGCAGTCTGGGCTGGTTGACCATAGTAGACATCAGTGATCCCACATCGCCGGTGCTTGTCAGTTCTTATAATCTTTCGGATAATGCGTACGGTGTGCAGGTGTCAGGAAATTATGCTTATGTGACTTATGTCACTCCATGGTGTTGCAGTTATTTTGGGGGCGCAGGACTGCTGGTGATTGACATCAGTGACCCCACGAACCCTGTCACCATAGGCTCTTACGAAACTCCAGGTAATGCGTTTGATGTCCATGTATCAGGTAACTATGCCTATGTAGCTGCCGGTCAAGCCGGGTTGCAAATAATAGACATAAGCGATCCCAGATCACCAGCATTTGCTGGGTCGCTTGATATAGCAGGCAGCACAGTTAAAAATATAAACGTTAGCGGGAGTCAAGACGATATTACCGGCAGCGTATACAGAGTCTACGTAGACGGTGATTATGCCTACCTGGTTGGTGAACCTGGACTGTTTGTGATAAATATAAGTGATCCTGCATCACCGGTATTAAGCGGATACCATGATACTCGAGGTGTTGTGCCGAGTAGACTCCCAGGCGATAATCGTGATTATATTTATATAGAAGAATTCAATGTTTATGTTGCAGGTGGCTATGCTTATGTGACGGACATGGAAGGGTTGCTTCTGATTGATGTCAGCAACCCGGCAAACCCGGCTTTTGTCGGCACAGTCCAGACTCCAGGAGAAGCGTTAAGCCTGCATGTGGCAGATGATTATGCTTATGTCACTACTTGGTCTACTGAAGAATATCATGGCATTGTAAATCTAGCTATAATAGACATAAGCAGACCTGAAAATTCTAACAGCATTTCAAGCCTCAGTAGTCTCTTTGAATTTCCTAACCCCTGGGCCTCTGTTTATTGGGATGTATATGTAGCAGGTGATTATGCGTATCAGACCTTTGGTTGGCCCCCGGCATTGAGGGTGGTAGACGTAAGTGATCCTGTATCTCCGGTTATGACCGGATTTGCTGATTCTAACACATTAAACAATTATTTCAAGTATAAAACAGGTAGCGTGCATGTATCAGGCAATTATGCCTACGTACCTTTTCTTGAGGCTGGTATGGAGGGAGGGTTCAGTGCTTGGTTATGGATAGTCGATATCAGCGACCCACAAGCTCCGGTAATAACAAACTCCGTTAGCGTGCCAGGCGGAAGCGGCGTGTATATTTCAGGCCCTTTTGCTTATGTTGCCGCCGGTGGGGCAGGGATGATAATAATAGACATTAATGACCCAGCCGTACCTTTTATTGTCGGCAGTTATGATACGCCAGGTTCTGCAAAAGGCGTGTATGTCTCAGGCCATTATGCATACATAGCTGATGGCACAGCAGGATTAAGTGTGATAGATATCAGTGATCCTACAGCACCGTTTCTTGCCGGAAATTATGATACACCAGGCCCTGCAGAACGTTTGCATGTCTCAGGCCACTATGCATACCTGGCTGATGGCACAGCAGGGTTAAGCGTGATAAATATAAGTGATCCTACTTCGCCTTTTCTTGCAGACCTGGTTGACACTCCTCATATTACAAGTGATGTGTATGCATCAGGTGGTTACGCATACCTGGCAAACGGGCATTCAGGGCTTATTGTGACAGCTACTCACGATTCTGTTACAGGTATTAATGTTCTTAACTCAACCACGATAACCGCGACTTTCCCGGCAGATCTGCCAAAAGGCACTTACCATGTCCTGGTTACAAATCCTGGTGGGCAAACAGAGGAGGCGTATTTATACAATTCATTCAAAGCGGAGCTGCTTCCTGCCTCTGAGAGTAAGGATAAGTGCTGTATGAAGAAGCATCACCACAAAAAGGAATAACTTGCAGGCTCGTAGAATATATGCTAAAAATGAGGTTAACCAGGCAGTTATCGTTTTCATAAAATTTGTTTTTGGTTTGTGGCGGACTAAAGGTAATGCACGAGCTTAGAAAAGATATTCTAATTGGGCGCTGGGTCGTGGTCATGACGGACCACTCTAAAGATCCATCTTATTACTTTACTGATCGCAGAAAACCGGCTCCACGTATAGAGCCCTGTCCACTCTGCTTGCAAGGTAATGGTCTTGGAACGAAAGAGATTCTTGCCGTAAAAAACCCTGATGACCCAAATGCTTCTGTTGCTGTGCGTGTTTTGGCTAACAAGGACCCTCTTTTACAGGTAGATGGTGATCTAAGTCGTAGAGGCGTCGGAATGTACGATGCTATGAACGGTATAGGTGCTAACGAGGTGATTGTAGAGTCCGTGGAACACAATATTGAACCAGAGGAAATAGGCAATGGCCACATGGCTGTTCTGCTTGACACGTACCGGCAGCGGCTTGCAGACTTACAAAAAGATACACGGTTTCGCTACTTGCTTTTATTTAAAAATCATGGCCGGGCTGCCGGTTCGGCTTACGATCATCCGCATTCCCAGATTGTGGCCACACCAATTACGCCTAAAACTGTCAGAGAAGAGCTTAACGGTGCACGCACTTATTTTAAATTCAAAGAGCGCTGCATTTTTTGCGATATTCTCAGTCAAGAGATGAAGACCGGGACCCGTATAGTTGCTGAAAATATCGATTTTCTTGCATTTGTTCCTTTTGCCCCTAGGTCTCCTTTTGAAATTTGGATTCTTCCCAGGCGGCATCAACATAATTATACTGATCTTAAGCCGGAACAGACAGGTAGTCTTGCTTCAATACTAACAGCCTGCCTTATGAAACTTAAGCTTATTTTAAAGGACCCTCCATATAATCTTGTACTACACAACTCGCCTAACAAGCTTCCTCGTGTTGATCATTGGCAGACGCTTGAGGATGATTTCCACTGGCATATTGAACTTATTCCCCGGCTTTTCCGAATGGATGGTTTTGAATGGGGTTCGGGCCTTCATATCCTTCCTACTACACCAGAGGATGCAGCCGGTTTTCTAAGGAGAGCTTGATGATGAAGATAGAAAAAATACTTTTTCCGACTGATTTTTCGAAAGGTTCTGAAAATGCGGTACTATATGCCATAGACTTAGCAAAGCAGTATGATGCAACACTTTTTGTTATTCATGTGGTTTACGACCTGATTCAGGCCACTGGCTGGGATGTTCCGCATTTACCGCTTGAACAGTTGGACAAGGATCTTACCGCAAGTTCGGAACAACAGTTAGAGAAATTCTGCGAAGAAGCCATCCGCGGTGTGGAAAAGGTCGAAAAACGGACGATAATGGGTGTGCCGCACCAGGAGATAGTTCAATTTGCTGAAGATGAAAAAATTGACCTTGTGGTCATTGGCACCCACGGACGCACCGGACTTGACAGGGTGTTTTTCGGAAGCACGGCAGAACGCGTTGTGCGTATGGCTCCCTGCCCGGTGCTTTCGGTTCGCATCCCCTTGCACCGGAAATAGGCAGGCAAAGCCCGGTTTCATCCTGTTTGGCCGAATCAGGGAGGGCCGATTAGCTTACGAATAGTACTTTTTAACTCGCCCAGATCTGAAGATTTTACTACATAATCCTCAGACGCCCATATTGCGAAATCATCGTGATAATCGTAGGCGGTGGACATAATAATTGGAAGATGCGGATTCTTCTCCTTCATCTTTCTTAGAACCTGTATGCCGTCCATATCAGGCATAAGGACATCCAGTGTCACCAGATCCGGCTTAACCGTATCAAGTTTTTCCAGAGCCTCAATGCCAGAGCCGGCAACATGAACATCATAACCTTCTTCCTCCAACTCACTTTGATACAAAAGCTGAATACGTTTATCGTCGTCAACTACCAGAATTGTCATCAGGCTCACTGTCCCCTTAGAGTTTTTTCAAAATTCTTAGAAAATCCGTAAAACTTCTTTAAAAAACCACATTATTTTTTATAAAGTCTTTTGCGGAAACCGGCGTCATAGTTTTATAAAAGGCGCCTTATATAATAGCACTTTAGCATTCTATTTAAAGAAGGTCAAGAGTGCTTTCTTCTTATCTGTTTCATAAGTCTATTTACGGGGGGAAGGTTTTCTGCTCTGCCTAGGTTTACCCAGCTGTTTGTGACGCCCTGGTGAGTTGGAGTGTTTTTGTCCGGCTTCTGGTTTTCTGGAACTTCCATGTCTTTGCTTGCTTCCAGGCTTTGCGTTTTTAGAGGCTGATTTCCTGCTGCGACGCCTGGATGGTTTTTTATAGTGTTTGACTACCAGGTGATCTTCTATAGCTTTTGTAGGTATTTTCTGGCTTATATAGTCTTCTATCGACTCAAGTGAGTAAACATACTGTTCACAAGCCAGGCTTATCGCTTTTCCCTCGGCACCTGCCCTGGCTGTTCTGCCTATACGATGGACATACTCTTCACTGTCCTGGGGCAGATCGTAGTTTATTACATGTGTTACCCCATCTATATGCAGTCCCCTGCTTGCCACATCAGTGGCAACAAGTATTGGAAGTGCCCCTGATTTGAAATTTGAGAGGATTTTTTGTCGTGTCTTTTGCGCAATGTCACCGGTTATAGCCGCAGCCTTGTGATTGTTTGCATTCAACAGGTTCACCATCTGTTCAGCCATGGCTTTAGTGTTGACAAAGATAAGACTGCGTCCCACTTTTTCATCTTTTAATATCCCCAGCAACAGCCCCATCTTTTCGGCTTTTCCAACGTGGTAAAGTTCTTGTGTTACGTTTTCGACCGTCATCTTTTCCGGTGTAAGCGAAATTTTATCCGAAAGGTTCATATGTTCGTAGCAGAGCTCCATAACACGGTGGGAAAGCGTGGCCGAAAATAGCATGGACTGACGCTTTTGAAAAGGCTGCATTCTTCTAAGAATAAACCTCAGGTCGCTTATGAATCCCATATCGAACATACGGTCTGCTTCGTCTATGACAAGAAACTCCGTCCGCTTGAGGCTGTAAACCTTCTGTTTCAGGTAGTCGATTAAGCGTCCTGGTGTGCCGACAACAACATCCACCCCTCTGGCCAGGTCATCACGTTGCTTAAGGTAATCTATGCCTCCGTATATTGGAAGCATGGTAAAACCTGTGAATTTACCCAGAATTAGAGCTTCGGCATGTATTTGTGCAACCAGCTCGCGTGTTGGAGCAATAATCAAGGCTTGTGGTGAAGGTGGCTGCCTGTGTCTGGGTTTAGTGTTTAGACCTGACCCGGTCGAATCATGTTTAGACTTTAAAAGCATTCTAGAAAACACAGCGATAAGGAAAGATGCCGTCTTGCCTGTGCCGGTCTGAGCCTGAGCCGCGACATCATCGCCTTTAAGTGCGCTTGGAAGCGTTGCGTTTTGAACAGGAGTGCATTCTGTGAATCCGGCGGCTTCGATTCCTTTAAGAACCTTTTCCGGAATATTCATATTTTTAAACAACATACTATTTAATTTAACTCATTTAAGACATTTTTTGCTTGTGAGGCAGCCCTGAATATGGTCATAAAGGGGTATTGAAAATATTAAAATGTTTTTGCGAACCCCCTGGATATGCTATATTGTGTTCTATGCATATCATAATAATCGGAGCTGGAGAGGTAGGGTTTCATATCGCAAAGTTTCTATCCGGAGAATCTGCTGGTGTTGTTGTGGTCGACCAGGATAAAAACAAGTTGCGCAGAATTACGGATGAGTTGGATGTTGCTGTGCTGGAAGGTGAGGGCGGTTCGCCGACGCTGCTGAAAGAGGCAGGCGCGGATAAGGCGGATATGATGATTGCCGTTACCAACAGCGACGAAACAAATATGATCGCCTGCATGATAGGAAAGGCTCTCTTTAATATTCCCAGAAAGATCGCAAGGCTCCGTAACCAGGAGTATCTGAACAACAAAGTAATTTTGGACCGTGATAACCTGGATATCAATCCTGCCATAAGTCCGGAACTCGAAGTGGCAGATGTGGTAATAAGGCTGATAGAGATTCCATACGCAGCAGAAGTCGAAGATTTTGAAGACGGGTTGATCAAAGTTATAGGATTTCGCGTTTACTCAGACTCTCCGCTAAAGGATAAATCCCTGAAGAAAATCCGGAAAACCCTGTCGAAACCTTTCCTGATAGGGGCTGTCCTGCGTATGCCGGATGTGATAATACCTACAGGTGATACGGTTTTAAGAGAAAACGACATTGTTTATGTGCCTGTGCGCAAAGAGGACCTAGCCGATACTTTAAGCATTTTAGGGGCTGACCACCGGCCTGCGAAAAGCATTATGATTGTGGGAGGGGGGCGTATCGGGTTTTCCGTGGCAAAAAAGATGGAGGCCCAGTCAGGACGAACTGTAAAAATAATCGATCGAGGTGAAGATCGGTGCAGGTTTTTGAGCAACCAGCTTTCTTCCAGCATTATTTTAAATGGTGACGGATCAGACCAAAACTTGTTGGAGGAAGAAAATATAGCTGACATGGATGCCTTTCTGGCCCTGTCCAATAACGAGGAGTTAAACATAATGTCCTCGCTTCTTGCGAAAAAACTTGGTGTAAAGAAGGTTGTAACCCTGGTTAACCGTACAGATTACGTGGACCTTGTAAGCAGCTTGGGAATAGATTCTGTCTTATCTCCGAGGCTGATTACAGCGAGCACAATTCTTAGGTACATTCGTCACGGTGACATCAAGTCGCTTACTGCGATTGCCGACAACAAGGCAGAGATTATCGAGGCTGCGATAAACTCATCTTCTCCACTCTGCCGCAAGACCCTTGCCAAGGCAAAACTGCCCAGACACTCCCTGATCGGTGCGATTATTCGCGGCAATTCCACATGCATACCCACGGGCCAAGACGTTATCGAGGATGGAGACCGTTTGATCTTTTTCGGTACAACTTCGGCTATCCGTTCATTGGGAAAATTTCTGACGTGAATCTCCTGCTTGTCCTTAACCTGACAGGCGCTGTTCTGCTTATAGCTTCTGTCTTCATGGTTCCACCTGTTCTAATCTCGTGGTTTGATGGCGGCAGCGATTTTGTGCCTTTAGTGATTATGTTTTTGGCATCAGTTTTTGCGGGACTGTTCATGTTTGTTTTCACAAATAAACAGAACGGTGGTGCAGAATTCAAGCATCGGGATGGATTTATCGTTGTAACACTCAGTTGGGTCACCATAGCCTTTTTCGGAAGTCTGGGCTATTACTTATCAGGTTTTTTCCCTGGTTTTACCGACGCTTACTTCGAGTCCATCTCCGGCTTTACCACAACAGGAGCATCTGTTCTTTCTGATATAGAGGCACTTCCCCGGGGCCTTCTGTTATGGAGAAGCCTTACGCAGTGGATGGGGGGAATGGGAATCATAGTCTTTTCGTTGGCAATTCTACCGATGCTTGGCTCAGGTGGAATGCAGATGTTCAAGGCCGAAGTGCCGGAAATTACCGTAGAGCGTCTTCAGCCCCGAATTGTGGATACGGCAAAGGCACTCTGGTTGATATATGCAACGCTTACACTGGCGGCTACGCTTTCCTACCTTGCAGCGGGCATGAACCTCTACGACTCCTTCTGCCACGCCTTTACCACGCTTTCCACCGGAGGTTTCTCGACAAAAAACAGAAGTATCGCGCAATTTGAAAATCCGCTTATCGATTCCTTGGTAACACTTTTTATGTTTCTTGGCGGCGTGAACTTTTCATTGTATTTCTATGTCTTGAGAAAAGACTTTTCTCGTTTCTATCGTTCTGTCGAATTCAGGTTCTACCTCTCTGTTACGCTTGTTGCAGTAGTGCTTATAGTGGTAAGCGTGATGAGTACAAATTACAGATCGGTTTTTGCATCCACGAGGTATGCATTCTTCCAGGTTGTCTCCGTGATGACAACAACAGGGTATGCTACTGCCGACTGGGAACTCTGGAATGCGTTTCCACAGGCTCTACTGGTATTTCTCATGTTTTTCGGCGGTATGATTGGTTCAACCGGAGGTGGAATGAAGCAGGTCCGCATACTGGTTATGCTTAAGCAGTCCTACCGTGAGATATACCAATTGATTCACCCTCATGCTTTCACACAGGTGAAACTGGATGGCAAGAGCATTCCAAAGGAAGTGCTGGGTGGAATCTGGGGGTTTCTCTTCCTTTTTATATTTGTGTCGTTTATTGCCTCCCTGGGAATGACTGCTGCGGGTGTGGATATGATAACCGCTGTAACAACAGTGATATCGTCCATGTCTAACGTAGGTCCTGCACTGGGACAGGCAGGGCCCGCTGAAAACTACGCAGGTATTCCGATTGCAGGCAAGTGGCTCCTAATGTTATGTATGCTTATAGGCCGCCTGGAAATCTACACGGTAATAATATTGTTTGTGCCTCACTTCTGGAAAAAGTAGAAAAAACAAATATCACAACATGTTATGTGCATATAATGAAAGTAATACATCGCTTTTTTATGCATCTGTATCGGTCCCATGATGAGTTCTTGTAATGCTTATAAAATATGTATCGGCATTACACCAAAACCTCTTGCAATAGTAAACAGACCAAAAGTAATAAGTATAACCGCTCCCCACCTTAGTAGTGCCCCACGAAGAGAAGGGGCAATACGTCGTATCAATCCGGAAAATACAGTAAGAGCAGGTATGGTGCCAAGTCCAAATGCGAGCATTGTCATAACAGAGTAGGTAGGATCCGACCGGCTTACGGAAAAGGCAACTGCTGCATAAACCATGCTGCAAGGTAGAAGTCCGTTTAGCAGGCCTGTAACGCTCCATGCTGTAACAGATCCTTCTTTGCTAACCCTGCGAAGCAGGGAAGGGGGAATAAAAAAAAGGAATGCGGCATTAAAGCGTTCGCTGATCCATCCGCCTAGCTGAAGAGCGAATATGATAATAAGAAGACCTGTTATTACAGAGACACCCATCTGGACTTGTTTTGTCGCTGTAATATATTGGGTGAAAACCCCTACTAAGAGGCTCAGGATGCAGTAAGTTGTTATGCGCCCGGCATGATAAAAAAAGAGGCCCGGCCAGTATAGTTTTTTTTGCCCTATGGCGAGTGAAGCAAGAATTCCACCGCACATTCCGACACAGTGAATACTTCCGATAATCCCCATGGAAAAGGCCATGCCTATATCGATCCAGGGCATAAAGCAGCTTCTTTGGCGGAAACTAATAATACTAAACTATAAACACTTATCCCAGCTTCTCATTTTCTTCTTGCCGTGTTTTACACTCTATACAGAAGGTTGCAACCGGACGTGCTTCGAGCCGGCGGGCGTCAATCTCTTCTCCGCAGTCTTCACAGATTCCGTATTCACCGTTGTCGATAATTGTTATGGTTTCATCTATTTTTCTGATTAACTTGTATTCCCTGTTTCTTAGGCGCAACATGAAGTTTCTATCGCTTTCAGCAGAAGCCTGGTCACCTGGGTCAGGATGGTTTCCTTCATCAGGAAGTTCACCACGCGTTGCCTCGGCCTCAGCAACCAGTTTGGCCTTCTGTTCTATCAACTGCTTGCGAATCTTTTGGATTAGCTTTTCTCTTTTGGTCAGACTTTTCTTTGCAGCTGTTGCCTTCTTCATTAAAATCAGCTCCTATCGTAGGAAGTTAAATTAGGAAGTTGAATAGAGGCAATATAGCAGATAAAGCTTCTACTAGTCAAACTGCCAGGAAGGTTGCAAGTTAGGCAATCTGCCGCTGCGTTGTTGGCAAGAAGGCTGCGCAGGAGATATCTTTGATATAAAATTTAACATAATATCTATTATCAGACATAATAATTCACGCCGAATGTTAACAACATGTTGCTAAATTCCAACATGCCAACGTATCGACATTGTCCTGAGCCGTTTAATTCCGTTTTGCTTAAAATTTAAGCAGATGTGAAAATCGCTTGGGAAACTCCCTGGAAGTATTCCTTCTTGGCCATAATTCTTGAAACCGGCTGGTTTCCGACTTCTTCCGAAGGAACATATAAGGTGATGTAATTATCAGAAATACATTTTGATATCAATGAGTTACTGTTATTTGATTCAACTATAACATTAAGATATTTGTTTACGTTTTTTAAATAAAAAAGTCTTTTATGTTTATAAGAAATTTTTCTTAAAATCCGCGCACGTTCAACCTTTTTCTTTCTGGGTACTTGCATCTCCATGTCATAAGCCATGGTACCTTTACGCCTTGAAAATGGAAATACATGAAGATAATTTATGGGGGAATTATCTATCACTTCTTGTGACAAATTGAACAATTCGTCCGTCTCACCCGGAAACCCTGCTATAACATCCGCTCCTATGCAGATATCCGGAACTCTTTTGCTTAATTGCTCCAGAAGCCTGAAATACTGTTTTGTTGTGTAATTACGCCCCATTTTTAAGAGTATTTCATCGCTTCCGGCCTGTAAAGGTATATGCAGGTGCCTGCAGAGGCGCTCTTCATCTGAGATCATGCCGATCAAGCGATCATCAATTTCGTTCGGCTCTATCGAGCTTATCCTATAGCGGACTTTACTTGTTGCAGCCAA
>JALUUO010000025.1 GCA_027021335.1 Nitrospirota bacterium | reverse complement strand
TCCGAGCAGAGTCTTTATAATTGGCGAAACAAGTATAGGAGAGCTGGTAATGCCGTTCCTGCTGATCCATCAAACCCGGAGAATTGGAGTGGAGAAAACAAGTTGGCTGTGGTCATCGAGACCGCGGGCCAAAGAACAAAATTTGCCTAAAGTTGCGTGTAATAAACCGGACAACTGCCTTGACAAACACCGCGGTTAACGCCTCCTATCCGGTTCCACCATGTTGAATTATGGTCTTCATATCTTGCCTATGGCTTTCGACAAATCGGACACTTGTGTCCAGCTCTCCAAGTTGCAGCGGGACTTCAGCGTCTTCCGAATTTATCAACGCGTTTTTCAAGCACTCCATGGCCCCTTCGTCATGTTTCACAAATTCATTGTACATAGCCGCGCATAGGGGACACAGGGCCAGGAATTGCACCTCATGTTCTTTGGAGAAATGATCTCCGGAAAGCGCCTCCACCGCCTCGAAATAGTATTCCCCATCGCGTTTCCTAAAAGGCATCTCTTTGTTTACTTTCAGATGCTCTTAATAGCTCTTGCAAATCAAACAAATGCTTCTCTATAAACTTAATCTCGCATTCTTCGCCACATAGATTAATTGACAAAAAGGGTTTGCAATTGCCGCCTTCTGACTCTGTTTTAAAGTTTTCGATTTGCCCTATGATGCCTTCTGCCTCAACAGCCCCATGCTGCCATTTGGCAAAGTGATCCGCACATAGACAAAGGGCATTGGCTGGAGTATCTATAAACCGAGCTAGTTTCTTGGGAACAATATAGTTGGCTATGAAAAATGGTTTTCCATTCCTCTCAGGAAAAGTCTTGCCGCAAATCTGACACTTCCCATCATAAAATTGGGATAAATACTCCCGCACTTGTTCGTCTGGGCCTTCAAGTATTGTGCGCATCGTTTCCTTGCGTCTCTCATTAGGCTTGGGTTCGTGATCCAAGCGCTTTTTATGTTCCTCATAACTTTTCTCCCGACGACGGTTAGGGTCCTTTACTTTGCCAGTATCTATAGCCTGCTCTTGAAGTTCTGTTTCCCCTGGCCTGTTAAAACTTTTTTTAAATTCGTCTTTATAATCGATCTTGTCAGAGCTTGTTCCCGTCTTTGTACTATCTTTAGCTTCTTCTGTTTTAGCCTTTTGTTCCTTCCACTTTTCAAATTCTTCGTATTCTTCTTTCGGAATAAACTTGCCCCCAGTTTTTTCTTCGATTTTTTTTATTTCATCTTTCTGCATCCCGAGCAAATCAGCCAACTTTTCGTCACGAATGAATAATTCCGGTAGATCGTCGAGCTTGAGTTTAGCGGGTTTATGAAAGTTGCCTTGGTTATCTGGCAGCCAAGGGGTGTCCATCAATAATCGGCCGAAATTTGACGTTAATTCCTCTTCTTTATAGACGCTTGCATCCAGTGAAAAATCTTGCCGGCTTGATCTTAGAATTTTGCCCATAATGCAGTGACTGTACTTTACTGCTAATTTGTTCCAAATGAATTTACTTCTTTCAATTAATGGATTCATAATGGCACATTCGAATGCATCTATATGAATATCAGGATCAAAACCTCTTAGCCCACGCCTATACCCTTTCTTATCTTCAAGCTTTACGTAATTCACTGAACCATTCTTTGACTTACATCGTATTCGTATCTTAGCAGTGACTCCTAAGTCTTCAAACAAATTATTAAAACATGCATCATATTCCGAGCTGACAAACCAAGCGTCTTTATTTCCTTCAAAATAAATACTGAGTTCCTCGTTTCTGAAATATAGTTGGCCTGGTTTCTTATACTCAGTTTTCTGTAATACAGGGTTTTCAGCACGAATAAACTCCGTTTCCCGTAACTTGTTTAGCACTTTGTGAGGTTCACTTTCGTAAGCTTTTAGGATCTTTTTTATATCCTGACAATGTTCATCATCTGAGACATCAGGATTAGGTTGCTTGTATTTGGGAAGAACATGTTCTATCACTTCAGCAAATGCATTAGGCTTTTCAAACTTTAATCTCTTGAGAAATTCAAGCGCCTTTTCATCCTTGACTATTTCCCGCTTAACTACTGGAAATTCGGTATCGTTCTCAGGTGGTAAGTAAGCGTTAGGAGAATCGTCTTCCTTAAATGGTTGTACATGAGAACCGTCTTCAAGTCGCAAAATTTTCTTCTTGCGCAATACCGAATCAGGTTTCTTCCACAACTTTGATCTATCATTTCCAAGAAAATTGTAAAATTGAGTAATCCAAGTATCAGTTTGTGCTTGTAAAAATTCATCGGTAAGTAATTCTATAAATGTTTCGGGTCTTATTTCCTCCATATCAAGTTCGCTCATTAAATAAGAACGTAGGTCGGGGGTCCGGTCTTGTGTTATTTCTCCTGACAACCACCTGATGTCATCATCGGACTGAAACAATTCCCTTAATTGATCATGCGTGAGGAGCTTCCTGAGCTCAGCACCGCGAGCCAGCTTTGCATTTCGTGCAGAGACAAAGGTTTCATCATCTGTTGGAAGTAGTTCCTGGTCCAGGAGAGCATCGCGGACCGCCTTGACGATCGGATAAAACATGCCGTCTTTCGGGAAGTCGTCCATTCTGATCGGGAGCGCATTAAGCAATGCAACCGTTAACAATCCCATCTTTTTCAGGCTTTGTAATGCCTCGACAAGAAGAAGAGCTGTTTCTTCTACAAGCTTGGTATTACAGTCGTCATCTTTTGGAATATTGTCTCGGGATGGCGTGGTTCTGTATGGTCCCTGGAGAAGGAATCCAAACCGGGTTGATTTCTCCGTTGGGAAATAAACAACCAGGGGTGATTCTTTGATCCTTACTATACTTTCATTTCGGTCTTTGGAATCGGCCTCAAGCTTGAATCCAATTTCGACCCACACCTTGTCGGCACCACCTGGAACAAACAAAGGCCTTTCAAAAACGAGCCAATTTTCGTCTTCGTCTTGGCCGTTGTTCCGCCCGATGACAGTAACCTGTCTGGCCTGGCCATGGGAGACTGCCTCACGTAAGTAAACGCCCCCTGTCTCGTCAGGTAACTTATACTCAATCTCTTTAATATTACGGAGAAACAGGAGTGTCCGGGCACTCAAATTACGAAGTCGTTCGGCAATCTCATGCATGGCTGTTTGAGGTTCAAGGCCTGGCACATCAAAAGCAAAAACAAAAAGAGTGGTCCATGCATCGCCAGGTACCTTTGTGGCAGCCTTGTATGGCCGGACATAATGCTCGATACGGAAATGCTCAACCCCTGAGTGAACTTCGGGGGCGGAGGTATAAGCATAGACTGATTTGAATCCTATCCCGAACTTTCCTATTTGTGTGAGATCTTCTGCTTTTGTGCCCTCACCAACACCGCACACGCCTCGCACGTCGCGTTCATCGAATGGACGACCGTCATGTTTTACTTCCAACCTGTCTTCGAATAGCTCAAACAGAATTTTGGCAGCGCCTGCATCTTCCGCGTTTTGAAGGAGTTCAAAGATGAAGTGTGTCCGATCCGTATACAGTCGACCCAAGAAAGAAAGGTGGCGTGT